>DAIERH010000002.1 GCA_027346925.1 Geobacter sp. | reverse complement strand
GGGCGGTGTCCGGCCACTGGTTAGATTACGAAGGAGACACAATGATCGTGCATGTAGAGTGCTGGAATTTGAAATGCAAGTATCGTGGGCTGCAAGGCTGCACACTGGAAAGTATCACCATCGGCGGCAGTGGTATGTGCAAGGAGAGTGATTATGAGTGAGGCTTCAAAGCAAAATTCATACGGACACGAAGCAACCTGCGATTGCGCGGTCTGCGATGACATAGCATTCCGCGAATCTCTGCGGGGCAAGCCGTACACTGAACCGGCTGCCCTTGAATTACTGCGGCAGAAGGTGCAAAGCAAGCACGATGCAAACTGCCTGTTACGACTGCTTCTGGAAACGCTGCCTATCCAACTGGAACAGCGGAAACTGACACATGACCGCACGGCGTGCGCCACGCTGATACAGGATTCAATTGACTACCTGTTCCGCGATGGAGAAGACACGTTGATTGAAAGCCCGTCGAACGATGAACAGCAGGCGCTGAAACTGGCATTTAAGATGGGCTCTGACTCGCTGAAAAGAAAGATGGAATATTGGCTGGATGATACGTTTGAATACGAAAACAGCGTCATGACGGTTCATCGGGTGCGTGAAACTTTGGCGATGTTGGCAGAGTAATCTAACCATTGATTACACTCGGCAACTGACTGGGATAAGTGGATAAATGGCAGGAAAAGCAGAAATGCAGGGAATATACCAAAAAGGAGGGACACCCGTGAGCGAATCAGCACTAAGCAAGAAGATAGCAGCAAGTATCAGCCGTACCAGCAACGGTAAAATCATTACTTGGCGCAACAACGTCGGGGTCGGGATCGCTATATCGGCACGAGGGGGCGCATTCACCAAAGTATCAACAGCCTTGATCGCCTTGGCAAAAAAGATGGGCGTCCATGCGTCGTTGGTCAAGTTCGGGCTCTGTGAGGGTTCCAGTGACCGGATCGGCATCACCCCTGTCACGGTCACCCCTGAAATGGTGGGGATGACGCTGGGTGTGTTCACCGCCATTGAGGTCAAGACGGCAGCAGGCAAGGTGAGTGAAGCACAACACAATTTCATCGATCAAGTCCGGGCCGCCGGTGGTTTTGCCACTGTAGCCCGAAGTGCCGACGAGGCGATAGCCGCATGCCAAATTAATTTGTTCTGACTCCAGGAGGTCCACCTTGCATCCCATTGACCAGTTCCGCGAGGCTATTGCCGCGGGCATCGTTCCCCCGGCAGAGATAATCCCAGACGGCAAGTTGCACCGCTTCTCCGCTGAATCGCATGGCAAGTCAAAAAACTCCTGGTACGTCTATTACGATGATTCCGACCTACCGGCCGGCGCCTTCGGTGACTGGAAGATGGGCATCAGCGAGACATGGTGCGGCAAGTCGCCCAAGACACTCACCACCGAGGAGAAGCGTGCCTACGCCAAGCGCATGGAGGCGGCGAAGCAGGCGCGGGAGACCGAGGCGGAGCGGGTTGCAGCGGAATGTAGGGCGTGGTGCGCGAAGACATGGGAGACAGCCCCCCCGGTACCGGCTGATCACCCGTACTTGGTGCGAAAGCAGATACCCCCGGGCGAGTTACGGCTGTACCGGACTCAAGACGATGCTGGCGCTCTCATGGTGCCGATCAAGGCGCTGGATGGCACCATCCATGGCATTCAGTTCATATCCCCTGACGGCACTAAGAAGTTCAAGACCGGATCTGCCAAGGTGGCCAACTGCTTCCGCATCGGCACCATCACGGATACCATCGTGATTTGTGAGGGGTACGCGACGGGAGCCAGCATCAACGCCGCAACAGGCCTACCGGTCCTGGTGGCATTCGACGCCGGCAACCTGCAGCCTGTAGCGGAACTCGTCCGGTCGAAGCGCCCGAACCTGATCATCATCATTGCCGCCGACAATGATGCCTGGTGCAAGATCACTCTGGAATCAGGCGAGATCGAGCACAAGCGGGTACCGTGCAATGTCGCTGGCAAACGCCGGGTGAACACTGGCGTCACCAAGGCCAAGGAAGCGGCGGAGGCAGTCGGCGGCCGGGTTGTGGTACCGCAGTTTGCCGACACCACCGACCATCCGACCGACTTCAACGACCTGGCCTACCTAGAGGGGCTGGACGCGGTACGACTACAGTTCGAGGCACAACCAGAAGAGGAACAGGCTGACCAGGCATACGAGGTGCCACCTCCTGAATTTGCGGCAGAGCCTGTCCAACATGACACACTGGATTGCCCCTTCTTCCAGCGACTCGGGTACGACCGGGGGGAGTATTTCTACCTCTCGCACGGAACCGGCCAGGTGAAAGGGTTGACGGCCGACAAACACACGGCCGCGCACTTGCTCACGCTGGCCCCACTGAACTGGTGGGAGGGGAAGTTCACGGACGGAAAGAAAAGTGGCGGCGGATTCAACGAACTCGGGGCCAAAAATTGGCTGATACAGACAACGCACGACCTGGGAATCTACGATAGCGACCGAGTGCGCGGTCTGGGGGCATGGGAGGATGACGGCCGGTCGGTGCTCCACTTGGGGGATTTCCTCCGTGTGGACGGAGAGCGGGTCGCACTGCCCGACATGAAGTCGAAATTCATCTACGAGCGGGCCATTCCGATTTCCGACGAGGAGACACAACCGTTGTCGGCCAAGGACGCCAACAAGCTGGTACAACTTTGTGATATGCTGTCATGGGAGAAGCCGATCAATAGCCGGTTGCTGGCTGGCTGGATCGTGGCGTCTATCGTCTGTGGTGCATTGCAGTGGCGGCCGCATATCTGGCTGACTGGCCCGGCCGGCACGGGCAAGTCGTTCGTGATCGACAACATCATCAAGCACGTCGCCGGCCGACACCTGAAGGGGATGCTGGGGACTACCACGGAGGCCGGTATGCGTCGGGTGCTCCGCAACAACGCTTTCTCGGTGATCTTCGACGAGTTCGACGCAGAAGACCACCATGCCGAGCAACGTATTCAGTCCATCCTGGAGTTCGCCCGTCCCTGTTCCAGCAACAACGACTCCAAAATCTACAAGGCCCGGCAGGGCGGTGATGGGGTGGACTCGTTCCAGCCCCGGTCCTGTATCGGGGTTGCGTCGGTCAACGTCAAGATGTCGCAGCGGGCGGACACGTCCCGTGTGTCGGTGCTGTCTCTGGTCAAGGGCGACTCGAAGTATTTTGACCAGGTGATCAAGCCTTTCTGCGTATCGACGCTCACGCCGGCATTTGCGCGTGGGCTCCGGGCGCGGGCCATCTTGCAGATCCCGACGATCAACAAAAATGCCGACGTGTTCCAGGAGGCAGTGTCCAAAAAGCTCGGCAGTCGGCGCGACGGGGACCAGTACGGATCTCTCCTGGCGTGTTCCTACTCGCTGTTCAAAAATACCGTCGTCACGCTGGACGAGGCACAGGATTTTGTGGACAAGCAGGACTGGGAGGGACATTCCACGACGGCGGAACAGAAAGACGAACTGCGATGTCTGCAGGCAATCCTGGCCGGCCGGGCGCGGGTACAATGTCGCATGGGGTCGTTTGATGTGCCAGTAGGGGAGTTGATTCAGATCGCAGCCCAATGGGGAGAGGAGGCTGTTCATGAGCACGTAACGAAAGAGGCGGCCACGGCGGAGTTGAAACGCATCGGTATCAGGTTGGATTTTATGGATGGGTTCTGGGTGTCGAACAACCACCCGACGCTGGCCATGTTCCTGCAGAAAACGCCGTGGGCAACGTCGTGGTGCAATGTGATTTCTCGGCTGGAAGGGGCGCAGAAATCGTCGTCGCCTGTCCGGTTTGGGGCTGGGCATGTGTCGCGGTCGGTGCTGTTGCCGATACGATATGTGGCCTAACGGGCCGGTGGCTGAACGGCCTTCGGGCCGGTCGTGCCACTGGTTAGCGAGGATTTTATGTCGGTGCACACACAGACAAAAGAAATCATCACAGGGATGCTCTGCGAATACGACGAGGCATCTGGAAACAAAACACTGCCGTCTGCCGCCATTAAAACCGCTGAGCGCATCATGGATTTGTTTGACCGACAGGGCTACAAGTACGCTCCAGAGCGCGAAGAGGCATTAAAGAAGGTGCAAACCATTGCCAAGAATGCCTTGGATAAGCTCCCGGCCCGCTGGAACATGGGATTCCAGGCTGGGTTGAAGCAGGCAATCCCCTATGAAAAGGAACTGACTGAAGCGCTGGCGGCAGAAAAGAAAGCACGGCAAGACGATAATGCAACCCTGACAGCCGACAATTTGAAACTGGAAGAGGAAAACGCGGAACTCCGAACGACACTCAGCAATTTGATGCTGGAGATCTTGAAACGCTCGGAGTCTCGCTAACGGGCCTGTGGCTGACCCGCCGGGCTTCATCGGGCGGCGTCCGGCCACTGGTTATAGTGCGAAAGGAGGATTTATGACAGAAGCTGAATACAATCTCCGGCTGTTGATGTATCGGACAGGCCAGCGGCTCGAAGGCGACACCCTTGACGATGATGAGTTGGTGAACCTTGGCAAGCAACTTATAGCCGAATCTCTGGTATGCCCGCACTGCGACGGAACCGGGGAAGACGGCGACCCTGACGGTGGTTCCTATGCCTGTTCCACCTGTGGCGGAAAGGCGATCTTTGAGGTCTGCAAGTGCGGGCAACGGATGCCGCCTATGAATGCCAGTATAGAGGCAAAACTTGACGCTGGCTATCCTTGCCCGCATGCGACGGAGAAAAGCAACCGACCGCCAAACCCGCCAGTCATTGACTACACGAAGCATGGGAGGCCGGTGGCATGAAGATAACGATCACTCTGCACGATACGGATGATGGAACGGTGAAAGTCAGATTTGATTTTGATCCGGCACTTACCGACGAGACGGAAGAAACGCCTGCGTTACGTGTTGCCATGAATGCCTTGGAAGACATCAAGCGGCAGTTCTGACACTGTGCATAGAGCACTATAACCATTGATTATACCGCCATGCTGGCGGGGATAAGTGGATAAGTAGCGGTAAAGGCAGAAAATGCAGAGAATATGCCAAAAGCGCACCGACCGACAAAATACGCAGCCCGAATGCCGGGAAAAACCATAAAGCAAACCTGCGGTCGGATGGGTGAACGGCGAATTCAATCAGGGAGGGAACGCATGAATACAATCTGACATGGGATACCATGTTTGTGGCGCAACGAGGGGGGGCGTTCTTGGCAGGGCGCCCCCCCTCGCTTTTTATGTTGGAATGACCACCCCGGGGAAATGCTTCTCTTGGCACTCGGGGCAGATCCCGTGGGTCACTTGGTCGTCCGTGCCCCCCTCTTTCTCCCCCATGTCGCGTTTGCACCACGCACATTCGATTTTCACCCCTCCACCTCCTTTCCGCACCGGCGGCATACCCAGATGACCGTGCCGTCTTTCGCGGTCAAATAACGCCAACTGTGGCCCTCGTCCTCACAAGTCGGGTTGCAGTGGCGCCGTGTCATTGCCCCACCTCCCGGAGTTTCTTCTCCAGCAACTCCACCGTCTCCGCCAATTGGTCCCGCTCTTTGTCCAGGCGGGATACCTCGCCGTCCAGGCGGCCGATGATCTCGATGAGCGGGTCAAGGCCGAGTGCCCGAGCGGAGGCGATGATTTTGTCTTCTTCTTCGGTTGTGAACATCATGGACATGGCTACTCCTCCTTTTTGGTGCCCAACGTGCAGTTGGACTGTTTTGGCTGTTTGATGCTCTTGCCGCACGGGCAAGACTGGTCACCGTTGCCACCCTTCGCGCAGACGGCGCAGTCGGTTATTTGAAGCCCATACGTCCTCCCTTACCCGCTCCCAGTGCCCGCACTTCAGGCACCGTTTGATGACGCCCAAGTCGTCGTGGTGCACGTCGTAGATCATGGCCTCTCCGCATGTGCACTTCATTCGCCCATCTCCCGGCTGGTCTTGCCTGCCATGACCATGAGACACATGGTGATAATTCCCCCAGTCCCTCCCAGGAAACAGCCTGCAGCAAATGCAATCCATACTGGTGTCATTTCCCCTCCCTTTCGTGCCATCGGTTGACAATGGCGGTCTGCCGCCGCAGTTCGGCGGTCGTTGGCTTCGGTTCTTTCCGGTCGGCCTGGTCGAATACCCAGTCAGAGACGTGGATCAGGCAGTAGGTGCCGGCCAGGATGATGGCGACTAGGATGAGCCAGTTAGCGAGATGCTTTAGCATTTTTTGCATTTTCCCAGACCTCCTTGAGTTTGTCGACGTGCGCTTGTGTGAGCGGCTTATCGCCTTGAATGTACGGCATGAGTTTTTCCATTGTGGTTCCGAGCAGGTGCGCTACGTAATCCCATGGCATGGCGGTTTCTATCCAGATGGAGCGGAATGCCCGGTACTCTGGAGTCATCCGGAATGAGTCCCATTCGTTGGACCGGCACTTAGGGCAAGTGGCCGGATGCACCTTGTAATTGTGCCATGTGTAGCGGCAGGCGAGACATGTATGCGTGAATGGGTCATCTTGCCATCGATAGGATTTACAGGCAGGGCAAACGCGAGGATCAGCTTTTCCTGACGACCATTCTTTGCCGCATGATTTACATTTGTGATGGAATGGCTCAAAGCTCACTTTGGGAGAATTATCAAGCGCCTGATGGATTAAGCACTCCACTGCACGCTGGAGCGACATCTCCCTTATTTCGCAAAACGCCTTAAATCTGGTCTTCAGTTCATCAGGGATAAGTACGAGTAGCTGCTTTTTGGTCATTCCGATTTCTCCTGATATATTTTATTAAGCCTGAAGCGATACTACTAAATTATATGCGTTACGTCAAGCATAAAAATTCTTCAATGATTTCAACATTGTAACAATGTAACGCTGTAACGGCGGAAATTAGACTATGAGAGAACATGAAAAATAGAAAAAGACTATAAGAGAGAATAAGAATATATGAAAGAGAAAATAACGTAAATCCCCTTATAATAATTAATAATGTTACAGTTACATTTACTTACTTACGGGGGCTTACTTTCTGAAATTATTGACTTTTTTGCCGTAACAGCCCTTGTTACGGCATGAGCTAAGTTATTGAAATTATTTGTAACAGCTTTGTAACCGGTTGTTTTTGCAAGTTTTTGTTGACGAGCCCCCCTTTTTACGGTAATCTTCCGAACCATGGAACCTATGCCCCAAGAATTTCTGGATTTATCGCCCAAACGGCAGATGTTTGTCCGGGAATACCTTGTTGACCTTAATGGCACTCAGGCCGCTATTCGTGCGGGATACTCGCCTAATACGGCGCAAGAGCAGGCTTCACGGCTGTTATCTCAAGACATGGTGGCCCGTGCAGTAGCCATCCTGACTACTCAGCGCCAGGAGAAGCTGGAAATCGACGCAGAATGGGTACTGAAAAACCTGGTGGAAGTTTCCCAGCGGTGCCTGCAAAAAATCCCTGTGATGACGTTTGACCCCACGGCAAAGTCCATGGTCCAGGCCACCGACGAGGAAGGCCGGGACGTGTGGCAGTTTGACTCCAAGGGCGCCAACCAGGCATTGCAGTTGATCGGTAAACACATCGGCATGTTCTCCGAAAACATCAACCTCAACGTCAAGCACAGCTACGAACAGCTCAAGGACGACGAACTCCGCGCCACGATCCAGGCTGAGTTTGAACGACTGGGCGTCAAGCAGGTTCCTCACCTCAAGGTCATCAACGGGTGATACATGGCACAACCAGCGGTCGTCGACGAACGCGAACGCAACATCAACCTCCTCCTGCTCCTGCAGGAACTCAACCGGCGCAACTCTCGCCGGAAATTTTCTGACTATTTCCCCGATGAAGGCGAATACCGCCGCGAACTCTATCGCAAGCACTTGGAGTTTTTTGCTGCTGGCCAGGAGTATCGAGAGCGGGCAATCATCGCCGGTAACCGTATCGGCAAGACCGAATCAATTGGCGGCTATGAACTGACCTGCCATCTCACCGGCATCTATCCCCACTGGTGGCAAGGGCGCCGGTTCACCAAGGCCATTGACTGCTGGTGCGCGGGAAAGACCCTTAAGACCACCCGCGACATCATGCAGGCGAAGCTGGTCGGGCCTCCTGACCAGAAGGCCGAGTGGGGGACTGGCGTCATTCCTGGTGAGTTCATCGTTGGCCACACCCTGGCGTCGGGCTCAGTAGCCAACTGCATCGACACGCTGCAGGTTCGGCATATATCGGGCAAGATTTCCCGCGTAGGATTCAAGTCGTATGACCAGGGTCGGGGCGCGTTCGAAGGCACGGAAAAAGACATCATCTGGTTCGACGAGGAACCGCCGGCCGACGTGTACACGGAGGGGCTGATTCGGACCATGACCTGCAATGGCATGGTTATGTGCACGTTCACGCCACTGGAAGGTCTCTCTGATGTCGTTTTGCTGTACATGCCCGGAGGCAAGCCACCCGAAGATCGAGGTACGCTCAAACGCTACGTGGTGTTCGCCGGATGGGACGATGTCCCGCATCTCACCCGCGAGGTCAAGGAGCAGCTTATGGCTGCTATTCCGGTCCATGAGCGGGAAGCGCGTTCAAAGGGCACACCTCAACTCGGTTCAGGTGCCATCTACCCCGTGCTTGAGGAGTCTATTCTGGTCGATGATTTCAAAGTGCCCGAGCACTGGCCACGCTGCTATGGGATGGACGTGGGCTGGAACCGTACTGCTGCCGTGTGGGCGGGATGGGACCGGGAGAGCGACGTGGTTTATCTGGGGTCATGTCACTACGAGGGGAAGGCAGAGCCTGTGATTCACGCCGCTGCCATCCGTGCCCGAGGTGAGTGGATACCGGGCGTGATTGACCCGGCCGCCCGGGGACGGTCGCAGAAGGACGGTGAGCATATCCTGCAGGTCTATCAGGACTGCGGACTCAACCTGACAGTGGCCAACAATGCGGTTGAGGCGGGGATATACCAAGTCTGGACCAGGATGAGCACGGGCCGGTTGAAGGTGTTCCGGTCACTGACTCCATGGCTGAACGAGTTCCGGATCTACCGCCGGGACCAGAACGGCAAGGTGGTGAAGGAGAACGACCACCTGATGGACGCCACACGGTACCTGATCATGTCGGGGCTGGGGGTTGCACAGACCAAGGCTGACCATGGTGCCGGTTCCGCCTGGCGTGACACTCAACCAAAGGCGGGCTCATGGCGATCAAGATAATCTACGCCGACTGGTACCGACACCATAAGCTCCCGAAGCGGTATTACCGCGACATGGGCAAAAACCAGTTGCCAGGAGCGAGGGAACGGTTTATTTTTACGGCCAGCAGAGCACGGTTTGCCCGCAGGATTGACGAGTTCAACCGGGTGCTCAAGATGATGCTGGCGACATAGGAGGAGGGACAGATGGCACACCTTAATGCACTCGGTGGACTCCGGAAAGAGTTCCACCACGTCAAGACCCTGACCGGTGAAGGGCACGAGGATTACGAACCGGCAATGGTCCTGATCCGTGACGACCGACCTGGGCGTTCCTTCATGGTGCCACTCTCGGCCATGTGGAAGTACATGGAGCCCAAGGCCAACAAGGACGTGATGGAGTGGGACCGGAAGCAGTTCGATGAACTGGCAACCAAGATCTACTGGCGACGGAAGCTGTCCATCGGCCATGCGCTGCAGCAGGCCAATGAGGACGCCGCGGCCATCGTGTTTGCCGAGTCGCTGAGTGCCGGAAGTGGAGTGCTGCTCTGCACCGGGTTTTCCCTGTTCAAGGCGTGTCAGTTACTCGACATCACCGTCTCCTCTCAGGCTCTGGTGCAGTTGATGCTGTTTATCCAGGATGGTCTGGACGACCTGAAGGCCATGAAGCCGGCCGAGGCGGAGAATAAGCGGGAGATCGGCGAGGCCATTATCCGGATCGACGGCAAAACGTATCACGTCCCGGCCGAGATGACAGAGACCGACCAGGCGCAGGATGTTTTCGACAGTGGCTCATAATTTTTGTTGACATGCTTTCTGTATAAATGCTAAGGAGGAGTAAATGACAGCCAAGGGCATACTGAGAACGATCATCGATATGTTGGTGAGGGCAGGCAAGATCCCCACGAATGCCACTGGTCAAGTAGTCCTGACCATCAACCTGAACCAGGGTGGCATGACCAACGCAGAGATAGGTTTCACCGAGAGAGTGTAGTCACCCACAACCCACGGATTCCAGACTCACCTCAGCCAACAAGGTGAGGAGCGACGAAGGGCCACCAAAGCAAGCACCGGACACAACCGGTTAAGCTATGGTGGCCCTTTCTTTTTTCCAGGTACCCATGAACAAGAGCACAGCACCCGACAGACCAACAGCAGTTCCTATCGAAGCCCGGGCGGGTAAGGTCGACTCTGACGGCCAGCACCCCCTGGATTCTGATGCGATGCAGGACCGTCTGCGGGAGCTGATGCGCTACCGCCGGCAGGCGCGGGTGGCACAGGCTGAGAACCGAGAGCAGATGGCCATCGATGAGGATTTCTATGATGGTATCCAACTGGAAGCCGACGACATCAACATCCTGACCGGGCGCGGTCAAGATCCCCTCGTTTTCAACCTCACGAAGAACACCGTCAACTGGATTCTGGGCACTGAGCGCAAGTCACGGATTGACTTCTCCGTCAAGCCCCGGCGCAAAACCGACATTCAGGACGCCAAAACCAAGACCAAGGGCATCAAGTACGTGCAGGATCTCAGCTATGGGGAGTATATCCGGTCTGAGGCGTTCGCCGATGCCGTCCGGGCCGGACTCGGCTGGATCGAGATAGGTGCACACCCCGGCGATGAACCGATCTACTACCGCAAGGAGAACTGGCGCTACATGTGGTTCGACCACCTGGGCGGTGACGATATCAACGCATGGCGCTACGTGTTGCGGGAGAAGTGGACCGACCTGGACGTGGCGCAGAACATGTTCCCAGCCCGGGCCGACGCGCTGGAGCTTCTGTCATCTGGCGTCAACTCGCTCTATCCGTATCTGCCTGAAGATCCAATCATGAGCGACAATGCCAGCGAGTTCGACATCGAGACCGACGTGGACGCGCTGCTCGGCGGCGCCTATGACGGTCTCCGCGAGCGGGTCAAGCTGTGCGAAATGTGGTATCGGACGCCTGCCCGGGTCAAGTTGATGCAGATCCGGGATGACCAGACGCCCTACGGCACCCGGCACAACGTCATTTTCCGCCCGGGCGAAGAGGAACACGAGTACCTGGTCCGCGGGAAGTACGCCACCCTGTACGACACCGTGAAAATGACCACCCGCGTTGCCATGTGGGCCGGTGCCACGTTCCTGCATGACTCGCTGACTCCCTACGACCACGAGTCGTTCCCCTTCTTCCCGATCTTCTGCTATCGGCGCAGACGGGACGGTATGCCCTACGGCATCATCCGGGACATCCGTGACCCGCAGTCCGACCTGAACAAACGCCGGTCGAAGTCGTTGAGCATCCTGGCAATGCACAAGGTGGCCTATGAGAAGGGCGCCATCGACGACCCGGCAGCATTCCGGGCCGAGATGGACAGACCAGATACCCTAGCTGAGGCCAACGCCGGGGCGCTCACATCTGGCAAGATTCATTTCATCAACGAGCAGCCCTTGGCCGCCGCCCATATCCAACTGGCACAGGATGACGCCAAGTTCATCCAGGACATTGCCGGCGTCACCGACGAAAATCTGGGCAAGAGGACCAACGCCACGTCCGGCAAAGCCATCGAGGCCCGACAGCTCCAGGGGCACACCACCAGCGGCATTGTGTTCGACAACTACTACCACTCGTTCCAGCAGCAAGGGGAGTGCATCCTGGCCCTCATGGAACAGTACTGGGACCAGGAAAAAGAGATCCGCGTCACCGGAGACGAGCGCAAGGATGAGTTCGTCAAGTTGAACGACATGAATGCCCCCGAGGGGTTCACCAACTCCATCCTGCGGTGGAAGTCTGATTTTATCGTCAGTAAACAGGATTTCAGGGAGACTATCCGCCTGGCGATGTTCGATACGCTCAACACACTGGTGCAGTCGCTGGCCGGCGCCGGTATGGGCAATGTTGCCCTGGCGCTGCTTGACATGGTTGTCGACATGATGGACGAGCTACCGGGCAAAGACGAGATGGTCGCCAGGATTCGAAAGATCAACGGACAGGAAGGCCCGGATGAGGGTATGACGCCTGATGAGCAGGCCAAGAAGCAACAGGAGCAACAGGCCAAGATGGCGCAACAGCAGCAGGAACAGGCCATCAAAGAGCAGATGCTGCAACTGGAGATGCGACTGAAGGAGGCGGAGATCGCCACCAAGGAGGCCGACGCAGCCGGCAAACAGAGCAAGGCTGCCATGGATAGCGTCTCCGCCATGGTCAAGAAGGTTGACATGTTCATGAAGGCCATGGAGACCGCCGGCATGATCCACGTTGCCCCTCAGATCGTCGACGGGGCTGACACGATAATCGAACAGGCACAACAGATCGGAGGGTAGGGACATGGCGATAGTGGGCGAGAGGAAACGGAAGAGGGCGCGGAAGCCAACGGCTACCATAGCTGATATGCCCTACAGTGACGAGCGGTGGGAGATCGAGCGCGACTTGGACGCCCTGTGCCGGGCCGAGGCAGTCAAGAAAGACCCCGAGCGGATGAAGAAGTGCCAGAAGATGGCCGCATGCAAGATAGAGGAGTCGAAGCGCAAAAAGGAAGAAGCGCAAGCTATGATCGATATGGGTCTGGCTGCGGAGTAACCACGAGTCAAGGAGGAGCACATGAAACTGGTTTTTGGTATGAGACCGATGATTTTGAGAGACACAGCAGAGGCAGGCGGTGGCGGTGTTGCTTCCGTCCCCGAACGCCCCACCCATGTCTCAGAAGACGAGTGGGAAGGTCTGTCCGATTTCGAGCGTGAAGCCCTAGTGGAGACCGACGAGGGCGAAGGTGCGCACCAAGTGCTTGGGGATGGCACCGAGTACGAGGAAGAATCGATGGATTTCGATGAGGACACCCTGGCGGCCATCGCCGGCGAGGAGCCGAAGCCTGCCGAGGTGGAAGAGGATTCCGCGCCGGAGGTTGAACCTGTGGCCGAGGCTGCCGCTGAGGTGGAGTCCGCCCCGATCGAGACCGGCACACTGCCTACCGACGACGAATTACTTTCGTTCCGGCCCAGGATTTCCGACTCTGAGATCCCGCTGTCCGACGAGGTGCCGGCCGAGATTCAAGCCAAGTTCGACGCGCTGGAGCAGCAGTTCACCGACGGCGACATTGAAGCCAGCGCCTACCGGGCCGAGACCAACAAGCTCAATCGGGAGGTCATGCACTACCAGATCCAGCAGCGGGACATCGCCAAGGACGACCTCACTTGGCAGAAGGAGCAGGCGGCGTTCGTGGCTGCTCGGCCCGACTACCGGGAGTTGGAAGCCGATGGCAAGACCTTTTCCATTCGGGCGGATGCCATGTTTGGCGCCCTCTCGAAGCAGGTAGAGCGGCTGAACTCCATCCCTGCCAACGCAGCCAAGTCTGGTATGCAGATCCTTCTGGAGGCTGACAAACTGGTGCGGCAGGCATTCGGGCTGCCGCTGCCCGGCGCGACTGCAAAACCGGCGGTGGCTACTGCCCCGGCCGCAACGAAACCAGCCGCCGCTGAGACAAAACCGGCCGCTGCCACCCGCACAGTGCAGACGCTCTCCAACGTTCCCGTGGCCGAAGCCGAGCAGGTCGGCAACCCCTTCTCAGCCATCACCCGCCTGTCCGGGGAAAAGTTCGAGAAGGCGCTTGAACAGATGAGCCCGGCACAGCGGGAAGCCATGTTGGCGAGGATGTAGCCCATGTCCCTGACCAAGATCATCAACGACGGTGACGAGCTGGTATTTGACCTGTCGCATATCGCCAGTCACGCCACAAGACGAATATCTATCGTCATGGTGAGGCGTGCGAGGCCGGCCAATATCATGGTGATCCGAGCCGACCCGTCCATACCTATCCGGCACATGAAGCTGACCAAATTTGAGGAGGCGGACATGGCTGAAGGATGCACACTGCCGGTGTACCGGTGTCACAAGATGGTACAGGCAGCCAAGATCACGAAGATAGACCTACACAACCAGGATGACAGCATCGTCAAGTGCGCCACGGCCACGCTCCATTTCGGGCTTATCGGCCAAAGCGTCACCGTAGATGACTCATGGCTGGCCAATCACAACCCGGAAGAGGGTGGATGGTTCGTGGTCTACGACGACGGCTACCAGAGCTACAGCCCAGCCAAAGCATTCGAGACAGGGTATCTACCTGCATAAGCGCGGCACTGCCGCAAAATCCATCGGCCGACGACCGCCGGTAAACCACAAGGGAGGCAGCACATGGCACAGACGATTATCGGTTTGAACAACGCCATGGCCGTCAAGATTTACTCCGGTAATCTGGCGGTCGACATCGGGCGGAAGGGGTACTGGACCAACAAGTTCATGGGGTCCGGCGAAGTGCCCACCAAGCCCATCTGGAGGCTCACGGACCTGGAAGCGGATTCCGGCGAGCAGATCACCTACGACCTGTCGATGCAGCTCAAGGCCGCTCCAACCCAGGGCGACAATGTGATCGAGGGCAAAGAGGAGCAACTGAACTTCTACACCGACGTGGTGTACATCGACCAGTTGCGGCACGGGGTTGACTGCGGTGGACGTATGACCCGCAAGCGGACCCTGCACGACCTGCGGAAGATCGGTAAGGCCAGGCAGACCGACTACTGGGCTCGGCTCTTCGACGAGACCTTCTTCATGTACCTGTCCGGTTCCCGGGGGACCAACGCCGAGTTCATCGAGAGCACGGCATTCGCCGGCTACGCCAACAACAGCTTCACCTCTCCGGACAGCCAGCACATCGTTTACGGTGGCACGGCAACGGCCAAGGCCAACCTGGCCGCGACTGACAAGATGAGCCTGGCAGCCATCGATCGTTGCGTGGCCTACGCTGAGATGATGGGCGGTGGTACACAGGGTATCCCGCAGATCCAGCCGGCCGAGGTGGAGGGCGAGAAGCGTTACCTCTGCGTCATGGACCCCTACCAGTCGTTCGACCTCCGTAACGGGACCGACACCAACGGCTGGGCCGAAATCCAGAAAGCCCTGGCCACCGCCCTGGGGAACAAGTCGGCATTCATCACCGGTGCCATCGGTATCCACAACGATGTTGTCATGCACAAGCACCAGAATGTGATCCGGTTCACCGACTACGGCGCCGGTTCCAACGTCTCCGCCAGCCGCGCACTGTTCTGCGGTGTCCAGGCTGCCACCATCGCCTTCGGCTCCCCGGGCAAGGATCTTCGCTTCGGCTGGCGCGAAGAGGAAAAGGACGCCGGCAATAAGATTGCCATCTACACCAACGTCATCATGGGGATCAAGAAGGTTACCTTCAACGGCCTTGACTTTGGTGTCATGGCGGTTGATACTGCCGCGAAGAAACCGTAATCACGAGGGGCGGTGACGCCCCTCTAACCCCTTTTTCGGAGGAAAAGACATGGCACAGACCATTCGTTACATGGACAAGGCAACCGGAGTCACCCCGGCGACCAGCAACACCGCCACCGGGGCACCGACTGCCGGCGATGCTACTACCAACGTCCCCGCAGATGGGACGTATCCGGCCATTACCGCGGTGCATGATGCTCAGACGGTTACCGTCGAAAGCAAGATCACCCTGACCGCCGCCGTTGATCCGCTTGCCACCAATGACATCTACGTGGCACTGCCGCTGCCGGCGTATCACGTACCGGTCGACTGCATCCTCTGCGCGGACGACATCGATACTGGTGCCGGCCTGACCATGACCGTTGCGGCCCTCAAGCAGGACTTTACCGACATCGTGGCCAGCACTAACCTGATCACGGCATCCACTGTCGGCCAGGCCGGTGGGGTTGCCCGAGCATCGGTCGTCGACGGGCTTCGCCTGCCGGCCGTAGCCTACCCGCGGTGGATCGGCATCAAGATCGCTGCTGGCGCCGCGGGGCTTAACGCCAACGCCGTTCTGTCGCTGGTCTTCAGTTACCGCGCATCCAACGGGGATTAACCCCCATAGTCAGGACAAAGGAGAGTCCATTATGAGAAAGTTCCTGTTGTTTTTCACGGTCATGACCCTCTGCCTTGGTGTTGCAGCAATTGCCATGGCAGAGAGGATCAACAATCCCTCCGGTGCGTACATGACGCAGGTCTTCAGCCAGTACACAGGTCTGGGTTCTACAGCCCGGTACAGCGCCGCGCAAAAAGTCGACCGTAACACCAAGAAAACGGCCATCTTTGTCGGCTATTCCACGAATGGAACCGACACCTTGGCATCCCTGCCCGGCACGGCTACGCTGCAGTGCGCTCCGACCAGCTCCGGCCCGTGGGTAACCAGTAAGGATGTCGGAGCAAACGCTGTCTCCGCCACCACTTCCACCCTTTTTAACGTTGACAGCTACTGCCAGTACGTCAGGGGTACCTGGACCAAAACCGGCAGTGGAGCACGCAGTATCAGCATGTGGCTCTTGTACGGCGACTAGCCGACAGAAAAAAGAACCAAGAGGGGGGGGGCAGTCCCCCCCCCCTGACTTCACCACAAAAGGACAGGAGGAGTTATGAGTAGCGTGTTCGACAACATGGTTGAATGCCTGATCGAGAGAGAAGGCGCCACGATTTTCCACATTGGCAAAGTACAGTACGTATTCGCGCCCCGGCCGGAACTGACCGGCGACATGCAAGCGAGCGTCTGTGTAGTCATCTCCCAGGAGCACCGCGACTACCTGCTGAAGGATCGTATGTGCTCCCAGTATTACCGCAAGTATGAGCCGAAGCCTGGTGCCAAGGTCGATATGGACGCGGCAGAGAAGGCCGAATTTGAAGCCTGGCGTGAACTCCGCAAGACCATGACGCAGGAAGAACTGATTGCTATGGAGCAGAAGCGGGTTGAGGCGGCGCAAGTGGTAGTTGATACTCCGCAGCCGGTTGCCTCCCCCGGGCGCAAGAAAACCGCTGTTCCGGCCGAATCCCCGGCGATGGCACCACCTGAAACGGGAAAAGACCCAAACCCTCTGGCGGAGATATTCTGATGCAAGCCATCGATAGAGAAAAATTCCTATTCGCCTTCCAAGGGCCGTTCGGGACCTTGAATACGAACCAGTTGTCCGGGCTCAATTTCCTGATTGACCAGTTGGAAGCGGACGACAATGTCACTGACATTCGTCATGCTGCTTATATGCTTGCCACTGCCTGGCACGAGACGGGTAAGACCCTCCAACCTATAGAGGAGTACGGCAAGGGGACCGGTCACAAGTACGGTGTACCTGACCCCGGCACAGGTAAGGCATATTACGGACGGGGCTATGTCCAGTTGACATGGAAAGACAATTACGCCGCCATGGGGCGAGTACTGGGGAAAGATTTTGTCAGCCACCCGGAATTGGTCATGGTGCCAGAAGATGCTTACCTGATCATGAGCCATGGTATGCGCAGGGGCTCTTTCACGGGGGCAAGGTTGTCCATGTACATCCATGATGACGCCTGTGACTATGTGTCGGCAAGGAAGATCATCAATGGCACTGACTGCGCTGCAATCATCGCCAAGTACGCCGCGGGTATCGAAAAAGCATTTTCGTCTGCGGTATAGGATAAGAAAACCATAAGGAGGAACACGCAAATCATGGACACAAACGAAATTGCGGTAAAGGGTATCATCATTCTTGGCGTGGTTAGCGTCCTGATGGGTGGTATATTGGCAGCAATGGGCAAGGTAGACTCCGTCATTACCGTTTTTGTCGTGATCGGCAGCAACGCACTGTCTGCGCTGGCCGGCTACATGACAGGCCAAATGAAGCAGAGCGCAAGCCCAAACGACCAAGGGGCGGAAGCCCCACAATCGAAAGGAGAGTAGAGATGAAGATTGACCTTTCCAAATTGCTCCAGGCTGCTGAGGTTGTCGGTCTATCTCTGGCCGCCAGTTATGCACAGTCGCAACAGACCGGGACTAGTATGCACAGTTCCGACTATCAGGGCGCGGCGTTCGCGGCGATCCCCATGGCGCTTTCTGCCATCGTGGCCGAGCAGACTGATCCTGTACCAGTGTCTGCGCTTATGGACGGTATCAAGAAAGCCTCGGGGGTGGTCACAAACGCCCTGACTGCAGCCAACCAGAACGGGGAATCTCTGCACCAGGCGCAATGGACTGGGCTGGGAATCATTTCGGGTATGACCTTGATTGATTCCCTAGCTCAGTCGATTTCCACGTCGAGCGAAATTCCTCCCGAAATCCAGGCCGCGCAGAACGGATAACTCCCGAAATCAATTATTAAGGCTGGATGTGCGTGCTATTTGCCGCACATCCAGAATGACACAGGAAGAGGGGGGTGCATGAGTCCACAGGTGTTGATGTCCATCATCGGAGGGTTGATTTTGCTGGTGCAGTCGCTGATTGCCGTGATTTTCATGGGGATCAAAGGGGACATCAAGGAGATGAAAGATTCTTTCATCAGGTTCAACACCGAAGTTTTTGCCCGGCTCGGCAAGCTCGAAAAGGACCTTTCCGCGCTATGGGCCGAACACCGGACAAGGGTCGAGAATGGGACTTGCACCACTTGCGGCAAGCATGCGCACACACGGGCAACAGACGTGATGAGAACCAGCGAAGGAGACTAGCCCATGGCCTACACCGCTAGCCAGTTGCTGTTCGATATTCTCCCCCGCGTCGGCAACGCGAAGCCCACAGGGATCACCGTTTTCGGCGCCGCCAACTCCATTACCAGCATCATCTTCAAGAAGCTCCTGGAGCGCAACTCTGACCTCTTGGCGACGGGTAGTCTCTCGGCCATCATCCCGGCCGGCCAGTACAGTTTCACCCTGCCTACCGACTTCCTGTCACCGGCAGAGAAGCCGTATGCCGTGGCCGTGGAAGGTCTGGTAACCAGTCTAACCACACAACTCACCACGGCCGGGCTCACCGGACCGAACCTCACCATGATCAACAACCTGCTGGCCAGTTCCGGCACGCTGGTTTCCAACATTCAGGCCATCGTCACCGCGCAGCCCCTGGTGGCAAACGTCCAGGGCATCATCGACGGGCTGACCGCCTCACAGCAGCACCAGCACCTGCAGCCGTCCTACCTGAACGACGACTACGACCACAATGAATACGGCTGGTGGGAGTGGTACGGACTCAATGGCGAGTCGTGGGAGCCGTCCGGGACGCTGCCGCACAAGATGAAGATCATCAACACGACCATGTTCATTCGGCCGAAGGTGGTGTGGGATATCAGCCTGAAGGGGCGTTATTTCCAGCAGCCGGCTAGGGTCACAGTTCCCGCCGACGTTCTCCCGTTCAACAGTCTGTTTGACGAGGTGTACCGTGAAGGCTGCGTGAAGATCATCGTAGAGGGTATGGCGATGCCCGACGCGGACCCGACGTTCCTTTCCTTCGTCCACCGGGAGGTTGAGACGGTGGTTAACTCAAGAGTTCACCTGACGCCCAACCGGCGGACCAATAGGAGTACGTTTCTGTGAGACTCGTCCTAGCCATACTGCTATGCCTTGCCCTGCCGGCCCTGGCCAGCGCCACGGTCATCGGCCCTACGATCAGTTTTGGCAACATCTCGGCAGCCGGCGGGAACATCAAGTCCACGACGGTCAATGATACGTTGCGCGTGATTGCTACAGGCAGTTCCAGTGTTAGCACCAGCGGCAAGACACTGACAATTAATGGTGCCACAGCACAGGCATGCGTAGATGTTTTTGACGGTGCCCCAGGGGCACCTGGGGCGACTGGGGCAACTGGGGCAACTGGGGCGACTGGGGCAACCGGAGCGGATGGTACACCTGCTTTGCAATGCGTTATCGATTCTGGGCCTATGGCGTTCACCTATGACACTTACGGGCTTTCTCCTGTCCCGGCTATGTTCCCCTATACCGCGAAGCTGTATGAGTCGGGACTGCTGAAAACCCCAGGCTCATACCACTGGCATGTCCCTACGTCCAACACCCTGTTGTCGTTTGATACGTACAGCACGCAATCAACATTCCAGCCTGCCAGGTTTGGCACCTATTCAGCAAGCAAAACCGATAACTGGGTATCTGTAGACTTGAGCTACGGTGGCAGGACATGCACCGCCATTGCACCAATAGCGGCTCTCAAAATTGGTCCGAAAGGTGACAAGGGGGACCCGGGAAACCCGGGCACTATTACGCAAGCACAAATACTATCTACATTGGCTGCAGCAGGAGGTAACCCAGTTGACCGCCAACCACTCGCACCACAGACGGATAGCACCAGTATGTATCAGGTGCGAGATCTGGTAGGCAATGTTCGATGGTTTGTTTCTGGCGATGGCACAATATCGCTTCTCGACTTGAACGGGTACGTTCGGATTGCGATAAACCCAACCACATGGGCACTAGAGATGCGAGATTCAACCAACCACCTTCGATGGCAAAAGACTTCTGATGGCTACGAGAAGCAATACCGAGGTAATGGGACGACCTTGTCATTTCAAGTCTACAGTTCCGGGACAGTGGTGATCCAGTGAGAGACCGCGACTTCTTCTTGGTGATGCTGACACTGGTTTTGCTGTCCACCGTTGGACTGCTCTGTTGCCCCTACGAAGCACCGGCTAGACAGCCCTGTTACCGAGTATGGGGTACACCATGCCCCAGGACCATCACTGTTGGGGCCCCGTATTGCCCCTTCCCCCCATAAGGGAGGCATTGCAACATGAAAGCATCGTTAGTTTTTCTTTTCCTCGTCATACCCACCACGGCTCACGCTGGATACACCATTGTTGTCCGTGATCAAGTGACTCCGCAGTATGTGAGTGTGCATGGCACCACGGGGCCAGAGACGCGGCTTAATAATGGTCCTGCTCCAAAATATCCATCCAGTGTGTCCCGTCCAGTCTGTTTTTCTCCTGGGTTTTCGATCTACAGTAGCAGCGCCAACCGGCGTACCGAGGTCTGGGAGGATTCTGCCGGTACGGCCACGGATGGCCAGGTCCTGGCAGCCTGCCCGACTCTTCGGGCGCAGGTCTCCGCCGATGTCTTGGCCGTCCGCAAGCTGGGATTATCAAAGGTCACTAGCGACAATGCCGGCGTGATCGCGGTCTATGAGCAGAACTATCAAGCGGCACAGGCGGTGCTGGCGGGGGCCGGTGACACCACCATTACGAAAAACGGTCAAACAGCCAGTGCTTATCTCGCCGGCATGGGGGCCAACCTGGGAATGTCGGCTCAACAGTTTGCTACTTGGTTGATCTCCGAGAACCAGCGCGTGGGAGCCGCGGCTTCCCGAGTAGAAAATGAGTATCTGCGGCTCACCTATGCCGTAATCCCGACCGATACCAGCGTGGCCGATCTGTTGGGTTTGGCAGACGTATTCAAGAGGTTTTGCGGACTATGACCGGCTCAACTGTCTGCATCCTCTTGCTCGTGGTGGCGATTGGTATCGGGGCTATCATCCAGGTTTGCAGCGGCATGAATGGAGATGACGATGATTGAGCTTCAACCCTTTGACGTGATCGTGGTGGATGAACGAGTTCACGAAAAGAACAGGTGTGATGTCTGACGAAAAGTCAAAAGGAGAAAATTGCAATGAAAATTAGAATTATGTGGATCGCATCCATGCTGGTCCTTGCCACATGTGCATGTACTCTCGCCGCGACCGGTGTCAGCATCATCTTCAAACGCGGCACATTGGCTCAATGGCTTGCAGCCAATCCTGTCCTCCAGAACGGGGAGCCTGGCTACGAGACGGATACGGGGCTCCTGAAGGTTGGCGATGGTGTCAGTACATGGTCAACATTGCCTTATGGTGCAGTATTTAAGAACACCAGCGGTGTGGCCAACTATGCTGTTTCGTCTGGCCCTGCTTTCCATGTCGAGAAGTTCGGTAATTTGTCTACTGCCAAGGCTGCGATTGGTTCAACTCCAGCAACTTTGCAATATGCGACGAACCAGAACGTGAATAACCTCACAATCCCAAGCAACATCACACTTCAGCCAGTCAATGGGGCTATTATCACCATCGCCAGCGGCAAGACGCTGACGTTCCAGTCTCAGCCGCAGATAGGAGATTATCAGGCGTTTGCTGGGACAGGGTCGGTTTCCGGTTTGGATCATATCAGAATACCGTGGTTTAGCACTAGCGGAAATGGTTCTTCATCGTCTCCCTGGTCTGGCTGGGATACTGTCACCCCGTGGGCGGCGGGGGTGGATTACTATTTCCCAGCCGGTAATTATTCTTACTCCACGGCACCAGCCTGGGCAAAAACGGGCATCAATATCCACGGTGATGGGGTGTCCACAGTATTGAGGTTTGCCGGAACTGGCAATTGTGTTAATTTGTCTGGTAGTGGGCAGCTGAATGTTTCTTTGTCTAATTTCATGATAAAGGGCACCGCGAGTGCGACAAACGGTATATATATTAACGACGTTCACCATTGGACTATACGTGATGTCAGCATTAGTGATGTATCGGCGGATGGATTTAAAAGCGATTTTACTGTTATCGGGAAACTGGATAATTTTAGCGTATCTTTGAACCAGGGAGTGTTCACGGTTACGCCTGTAAACGGAATTGTTCTTGGCGGGACTTCTGGGAACGGTGACTCGACAACAGGGGTAACTATTGTAAACCCGGTTATAGAGGGAGTTTCGGGGCGTGGTTTGCTAGTCAACAACGCTTTCAGTAATAATATTTATGGCGGAACGATCGAACAAAACACCACCAACATAGAATTAGGTCAAAACTCGCACGATAATACGGTTAATGGGACTAATGCTGAAGCGGGCAAGATATTGGTTAGCGGATCAAAAAATTTGTTATCCAATATTTTTAACTACGCAACAAACACGGCTGCTACTGAAATTACTTTTGATGCTACTTCCGCGCAGAATAGAGTGGATGGTGGGACAACCGGGGATATTACTATTAAGCCATCCGCACGAGGCAACGCTTTCACCAATGTCAGAATCGGTGGAACATTTACTGATAATGGCACCGAAACAATAACGCTTAATAATACTGACTTGGGTTTTACTTGGAAGGCCAACAGTACAAATGTGCCACTATATGACAAAACCTTGAATGTAACTCCGGCATCCGGCACCGGAATAACGGTTAATGCCAATGGACGTATTAACACCCAAACCTATATTGTTACAGTTGCACATAATGCTTTTTCCGCAGCTAGTACAACAGCTGACGTATTGATCGGGACAATACCGAACAGGTCCAAGATAACTAACATAGTTGCAGAAACCACAACACCATATACGGGAGGTGGGGTATCGTCAGCAGCTTTAATAGTAGGCACAAGCGCTGGTAGTAATAATCTTTTATTAAGCCACGATGTTTTAACTGTTCCGATTACAGTCGGGACGAATGACTCGCAACTTGGATCTTTGATTAACAGGGCTAATGCCATCCAGGGCGGGTCATTTCCTACCTGGGATGGTTATGCAACTACTATTTATGCACGACTTACGACAACAGGCGGTAATACGAGTGTGTTATCTACCGGTTCGACAACATTTTATATAACTACAGAATGGTATGGCTACTAATGTGCCTCATGAACGTTGTGCCGGAGCAATGGATGCTCTTGCGTCGGGTATTGGAACCTACCAATAAATGGAATGCCCCAACTGTGACAGCAGCACGTTGCAAAAAGGCGGGTGGCTATAATCGCCCCCCCGGGGGGGGGGGGAACTATGAACTGCCCCAACTGCGACGTACCGATGGCACCAGGCGGTTTATGGCATCTCACCCATGTCTGTCCGCAGTGCCACTATCTCACAACGGCGCCGTGTGATCACTGTTGTGAGTGCCTGACAAGTATGGTAAAACGTAAGGAAATTGAACACGGAAGCGCGAGGGGGAGCGATGCCACAGATAATTGACGGAGGCGGGCCGGGCGGTGGGGCTGAACCGTTACAGATCAATGCCGACACATGTGCCCAGATCCTCGATATCGTAGGTACCCAACTGAAGGACATCACCAAGGTTACCTGGTCTACGACCAAGACGTTCCCGTACCTGAACCTTGGTGTAAAGGAGATCGTCAACCTAAAGCCGGAAGCCTACGCCGTAACGTTCGGCAACGTTCAACTTGCCGCCGGACCGCGGCAAAACCTTCCACCTGGGGCGCTGTTCCTCGTCGATGTCGAGGGGGTCGTAAACCTCAGCAATAACCTGACTTCTAGCGTCCAGTTGATTACCAAGGCACAGATGGACCGGCTTTTTCCCGGCTGGTACGCTTTTGCCGGTGATGACACCATTCAGTACGTCATGCGGGATGACCGCAACCCGGAGGTGTTCTATGTCTTTCCCCCGCCTCCCCCTACGACTACGCAAGCCGCTTCGCTTATCTGTTCCTGCTACCCGGCAGAAGTCACATCTCTCGTCCAGAACGACAACGTGACTCCCACGGACTTCCCGCTGGACAACTCCTACGTGCCGGCCATCGTGGACTACATCATCTACCGGTGTCTGGTGGAAGAGACGGAGATCCCCAACGCCCAGGCCAAAGGGACAGCCTTCTACCAGATGTTCCTGCAGAAGCTCGGAGCCGGTAAAGCGGCAAAGGCGAAGTCAGACGCTGAGGGTATGTAGATGCTCCTGACCATTGCGAAGTTCGGCGGCATCCTGCCGAAGATCAAAGACCCGCTCCTGCTCCCCGATGGGAAGTCACAGGCGGCCGTTGACTGCCGGTTCGACCATGGCGGGGTCGAGGCACTGCTTGCTGACCTGTTCAACAACACTCCGGCCAACGTCGGCCCGTTGCTCAGTCTGTTCCTATATCAATATGCCGGCAAGTTCCTGGCGTGGAACAGCGATGTTAAGGCCATGACCGCCCCCCTGGCGAACGACTCGTTCCACCGGGTGTTCTACACCGAGAGTGGGACGCTCAAGGTCACGGATTCGACGCTGTACAACTCAGGCGGGACTGCCTACCCAGAGAAGTGGTATTACCCGTCGCCTCCGGCACCAACACATGCCTTGTCTGCGGTTAGCTCGACCATCCCTGAGTTCAATGCCATTACATCGATCACCAAAGACTTCTTTGATACAACAACGGCATCAACACGGGTGACTGAGGTGTCAGGCGCCGTAGCCGGTCTGACATCTCAGAACAGCCAGCTACAACTAAAATTCTCAGGCACTGGGATACCGTCCATTGACGGCAAAACACTGTCGTTCCAGTACCCTACAGTGTTCAGCGGCCCACAAGAGTCATTCCTACTCAACGGGCTCTTCGCTATGCCGACTGGCGACATCCAGAATATCACCCAAGCAAACCCCGGGGTAGTCACCAGCGCAAACCATGGGCTTACCACTGGGGATAAGGTTCACCTGAAGATTATTGGGCTCAGCCTGCTGGTGAATTACGGATATGAATGCACGATAACCAGGATTGATGCCAACAGTTTCAGTATAGGTATCGATACAACAACCTACACTCCTGCCTTTGGCGGGGGCACTTGGACACTGATAGCCCGCGACTACTCCACCTACTATTCTAATGTAGCCATGTCGGCCGTCACCAAAGCCAACCCGGCACAGGTGACGGCCGCAAACCACGGGCTCATCAACGGCACAGTGGTTACCTTCAATACCATGGTCGGCATGACACAGCTTGCCACCGTGCAAACTACGATCACCGTTGCCGACGCAAATAATTTCACCCTTGACGGCATTGACAGCACGGCGTTCGGGACATTCGTGTCGGGCAATTTCAAGGTCACGCCAGTATTTACGCCGGTCCTTGATCGGACGCTGATCCAGTCAAGATACTACGTAGAAACGCTGGTGAACGGATACGGCAACGAAGGGCCGCCATCTCTGGCATCGAACATCGTGGATGTCTTCGATGGTGACGCCGTGGCCATTACGGACACCAATGTCACCGCTGATCCGAACTACAACATCGTCAGCAAGAACATCTATCGATCGAACGTGGACGCCGCCGGCAACGAGATCCTTCAGTTCCTGGTCAATATCCCCCTGGCGACCGGCACCTACAGCGACACCACGTTGTCGGCTGCCCTTGGCGAGGTGCTGCAGTCCACCGAATGGGACGGCCCGCCCGCCGGAGTGGAAGGGCTCACCCCCCTGGCCAATGAGACGGTGGCAGCCTTCTCCGGCAACCTCGTACTGTTCAGCGTGCCGGGCTTCCCCTACGCTTGGCCGGTAAGCTACCAGAAACCGACAGACGTTCCCGTGATGGGACTCGGCGCCTTTGGTACTTCGGTGCTGGTACTGACTCAGGGCGTCCCATATTTGGTCACCGGTAATGCCCCTTCCAACTATGTCATGGATAAGCTCGGTGTCGGTTTCGGCTGTATCTCGAAGAGGAGCGTGGTTCAGGTCGGGCCGGCTGTCATCTATGCCAGCACGGACGGCCTGGCCATGATGGGCATCAACTCTGCCACCATCGTCACCAAAGACATCATCTCCCCAGACGAGTGGCGCGACACGTACAACCCGACAACCCTTTCCGGGTACCTCTGGGAGGAGAAGTACGTTGGCTTTTACACCAACGGTGCCACCCAGGCCGGCTTCTATTTCGACCCCCAGACGGGCGACTTCGTCCCCCTGGACTTCTACGCCACGGCCGGCTATGCCGATCCCGTCTCAGGGGCTCTGTACCTCGTAGTGGGGGGCAATGTCGTTGCGTTCGCCCGGGGGACAACGCTCCGAACCATGAGCGTCACCACGAAGCGATATCGGTTCCATCCAACGACTTTCAGGGCGGCTAAGATCATCGCCACGGCGTACCCGGTAACGGTCCAAGTCACGTACTACAACTCGGACGGGGGCACAAGCATAGTGTCGCTCACGGCCACGTCACGTGACGCTTTCCGGCACCCCGACATGGACCTGACCGAGGAATGCGACGTTATCATCCAGGGGGGCGTGACGGCTATCTACCTGGCGAGCACCATGCAGGAGTTGCCGGTATGAAAGGGCCAGTGATCGGCTTCGTACGGACTCTGGACGACTGTATCCGCGCCCTGAACAACATCCGGGCGTACTTCAACGAGACGCAGTCGGTGCTGACCACAGCCAACGTCAACGACAGCAAGGATCGTCGCTATGTCACCGACGCACAGTTATCGGCCATCGGCAAACTGGTATCCGGAGGGACGACAACGACGGTCACGCAGAACACGGTGGTAACGGTCGTGTCCGGGCTGGTGGATGTCGGCGGGACCGGCAAGGGAGCCAATATCCAGGTTCGGTTCATGGGGCTGAACCCGGACGGTTCCGACTACTGGCAGTTGGAGGTGGTCTCCAAATGATCGTGACCTATCCACTGGAAGATGCCTGGCCCGCCATCGTTGGGCGAATCACGGCCATCCGGAACCGGTACATCGACCTTTGCGACTGGACCGAGGATGAGGTGTTCACCGCCTGCCAGGATCAGAAAGCGTTCCTGTTCTGTAATGACGAGGACGACAGCTTCGCCATCGTGAAAGTGAAGGAGCGGCAGGGCGTGAAAATCCTTTTTGTCTGGATTGCCTACGGCGAAAATGGTAAAAGGGATAGAAATATGAGTTTTCTCAAAGAGATTGCCCGCAATGCCGGGGCGACGAGGATCGAGATGGGATCACCCAGGCGGGGATTCGACCGGATGCCGGGGTGGCGACGCGGCATGACCACTTACGTGGCGGAGGTGTGAGATGGACGGTGGCGGCGGAGTCCAGGAGACGCAGGACCAGATTCAGGAGCAGAAGAACAACACGAAGCTCTGGAACTACTACCAGGAGTCGTACAAACCCTTCATCGACAAGCACATCAAACAGACTGTCACCAATACCTCTACGCCCGCACAGGCCAGGAACGTTGCCGGCCAGGTCAACGCCGAGGTCATGAAGGGGGCCATCACCCGCCAGTCGAACCCCGTCGCCGTCACCAAGCAGATGGATAACGTGGGGGAAGCGGCCACTGAGGCGCAGGCCAATGCTCAAGGCAAGCTGAGACAGCGACAACTTGGCTCGCTGCAGAATATCGTCGACATCGGCCGAGGGCAGCAGACCACGGCGCAGCAGACGCAGGAACAGATCGCCGGGCAGTCGGTGCAGTCGGCCATCCGGGACAAGGAAGCGGACCTGCAGACAGAAGCCGCATACGAAAATGCGGCCGGGTCTATCGCTGGGGCTACTGTGGCTGGGGTTAACAGGTATATGAGTCGTCCGGCGACAACGGGCAGCTTTGGTGTATTGCAGAGCGACATGAATGCAGCGCCTGCCGACAGTTACGGTGTGATGCAGAGCGATGAGAACCTGCCGGCGTTCAACACCCGGCCATGGTTTTCCGCGGCACGATAAGGAGGATGTATGCAAGGCCAATATGACGGACCAGTCGAACCTGGTCAGACATACGTTATTCCCCCAGGCCGCAGGATACCCAGTAATCTTGGTTCTACTGGAAACACCGATGAATATGCCATGAGAGGGACTTATGCCGGCAACAATTATATCCCCCTCAACACTTCTGGGAACGCTCAAAACATGGCGGCCAACATTCTTGCTTCTGAGTTTGCCAACTGGGAGAGCGTGTTCAAGCCGGTAGAATTGAATCTGTTGGGGCAGTCGTCCTTGAACAACCCGCAGGTTCTCACACAGGCGGTGGGACAAGCAGGCAATGCGGCAAATCAAACGTTTGACACGCTGGCCGGAGTAGAGCGACGACAATTGGCTGCCCGGGGTATCGCCCCGAACGCGCAGCAGCAGCAGGTATCAGACAGGATACGGAGCCTGTCGCGAGCTGCCGGGGTGGCCGGTGCGGAAAACAGGGCGCGGGCCAATGTGGCTACTCAGGATGAGTTGATCGCGCTGGGGAGTGCCCCGAATCCCAATATAGTCCAGAGCAGCACGAACGCCAAGTACACACAGGGAGGGTGACATGCCTGGAATGATCGGAGCCGGCACGGGGTACGAAAGGAACGCTTTGAGCGGATTTGCCCGACTCAGCGCCCAGGAGCAGGAGCGGCAGACGGCCAATAAGCAACTGGACGAGGCGCAGAAACAGCAGGAAATCAGTATGGGCGCTTCGGCAGCGTCCTTGATTGCCATGATCGCCATCAATGCAATGTAAAGGAGCCCCCCATGGCCCGTTTCGGTCTTTCCCCATTCGCCAACCCCATAGAAGCCGGTATTGATTCCTTCGCCAAGCTCAATCAGGTCTTCAACCAAAACGACCGCTTGGAGATTGAGAAGCAAGACGCAGCCCAGCGCCGGCAGATGAATGACCTCCGCATGTCGGAAGAGCGGCAGAAGCAGCAGTGGGAACAGGAAGACCGGCCCGCCGTAGCCGCACAGAATCAGGCGCTGAAACTTCAGGCAGAACACAAGATACTTCAAGGTCCCATCACATCAGCCATGACCAAGAACTATCAGGCCATGGCGAACGGGACGCAGCCGGAATACTCCCCTGAAGAAATCGACGCAGTGCTGCACCTCCAGAAGCAAGCACCGATGTTGTCTGACGACCCCAAGGAGGCCACGGTACAGGTGTCGGCCTTGCACAATTTGCAGCAGACCATGGGCCAGATCACCCCGGCACTGGTTCAACAGGCACAACAGATGCCGCAAGGACAGCGTAAGGTCAGGATCAGCGACCAGAACGCGCCGGGGCTAGTCGACAATTTCAACGTGGCGTTTAAGCGGCTGCTCAACGGCAAAGAGGCTGAATCATTCCTGATCGACATGGACCAGGGTTCCGTTATCCCGATCATCAAGGGCGAAGAGGGCAAGCCCACCCCCCTGACCAAAGGCGAAGGCGACAAGTCTACGATCCACCAGATACCGCTTTCAATTCTCCAGCAGTACGTCTCCAAGGGGGCCGCTTTCGGCAACCTGCTACTGCCTGCTTTGGCGCAGGTGGAGGGCAATGGCAAACTCATGGAGGAGGTCAAAAAGGCGGGAGAAACGCGGCAGCGGGCACAGGCCGATGCAACTGTTTTGGAGCAGATCGACGCTGATACGGACCCAGTGGAGGCACGGAAACAGTACATCAAGCTCATGGGTAAAGCGGGCTACTCGGTTACCGAAAAGGACGCTGAAGCCCGGTTCCCCAAGGACAAGCTCACAAGAGACATCGTCGCGGACAAGGATTCACCTACCGGGTTCAGTTATCTCACCGAACAGGGCAATCTCAGACCAGGAGCCCCTGACCCCGACGCCAAAGAAAGGGCACTGGATCGCAGAGCCGAAATACGCGAGGAGCACGCCGACAAGAGAGCGACCATCCGGGAAGAAGGCGCAGACCGTCGCGCCAATCAGAGAGAACTCCGGATGGAAAACCGCGACAACAGCAGCAAACGCCGGGACGCCCTGGTTAAAGAGAAACTGGCGCTTTTGAGCAAAGATCCCGATTGGGAGGGCAAGGAATTTGCCGAACGGCAAAGTGAGGCAGAACGGCAGGCGGATGCACAGATTGAAGGCCGACCGGCTCCAAGACAGGATACCCCGAGCAATAGCCCCTTGGTGGACTACTTCAAAGGCAAGAAGGGGGGCGTGTTTGGTGACGACATCGAGGCGGATGTGAAGAGTGCCGCGGACAAATGGTCCGAGGGAGATGTTCGTGCAGCGGCCAAGGCGTCCAAAAACAAGGAGGTGCAAGCCGAAGTCGAGAAGTATTACCAAAAAAACAGCGGCAGCGTCCAGAAGAAGAACGAACGTACCGTCCAGGATGATTCAAGGAACGGTTTCAGTTCCATGCCAAACGCTGCGCTGTACAACGGCAAGGTTCTACGTGACAAACAGACGGGAAAGCGGTATAAATCGAACGGTAATCAGTGGGTTGAAATAAACTAATCGAGGTCCCCATGGCCGGTCGGTTTGTAATTGAGGACGACGCCGAAAACACACCCCCAGCCCGTGCACCCATATCCAGCAGCCGGTTTGTCATTGAAGATGAGCCGGCTACATCCCCTCCCCAACAGCAACCGGTGCAGCAACCACCTCAGCAGTCACTGCAGCCCCAACAACAAGCACAACCCACATACCAGCGGGTATTCTCACCGACCAGAGTCACGCCATTAAGTTCTGCCCGCGACGTGATGGGCATATCTGGCGGGCGTCGTGTATTCAAGACTCCGGAAGAAACACGGCAGGCTGCCAGCGAATTGGGTGGTATGGCAGTGAGCGGCTCAATGGGGGTCGCCCGTGGGCTTACCCTTGGTTTGGCCGGAAAGCAGATAGACAAGGCTACCGAAGCCATGCCGTCAATCGGGTTAACCCCGAGCAAGGGCGCAGAAGTCGCTGGCCAATTTGCTGGCGTGATCGCCCCATGGGAAGGCATCGCCAGTGCTGTCAATGCCACGTTCGGCCTTGCTAATGCCGGGAGGATCGGTCGTATTGTCACCCAGGCGGCGACCGGCAGCATTGTTGGGGCGACTGAGGCGTCAAATTCTGGCCGGGATATAGCTGACGAGGCAATTGTAGGCGGTGCCAGCGCAGGCTTGCTCACTGGTGCCACGGAGATCCCCGGCGCCGTCCGCAACTCTGACTGGTGGCGGATGATGACCAACAGAGAGCGCGGGTTGGTCATCCAGAGCATCGACGACGTTAGGGCCGGACTGGTCAAAAACGGCATGAGCGAGGGGGAGGCAGAGGCAAAAATTGCCCGCCTTGACCCGGAGAGCTTTCAGGCTGCACTCAAGAAGAGGATGGCCGTTGAAGGTGTGGCACCGGAAGCGCCAATAGCACAAGAGCGCACCATGCCACCGAGGACGCAGCCGAAGCCTGTTGTGGCAAAGGATAAGCCCACCGCGCCGGCACCGGTCGAACAGAAGCAGTTACCGTACACCCCAGAAGAAAAACCGAAGGCAAGTGACCTGGCAGAGCAGATCAAGAGCCGCCGGTTTGTCATCGAAGACGAGGAAGGAGCCCCCCCCAGTGATCAGGAACAGGGAAAAGGAAAATCGGTTGAGACTGTCGCGCCCGAGGAGGAACCCGCCACGCCAGCCGACACCCTCCGCCCAGCTATTCGAGAAGGAAACGACACCATTGTTGGTGCCCCGGGATCAACCCACCCCGAGATAATCGACGCCAACGGCATCGGTCCAGACCACGAGCGCGGCTTTGTGGCTGGCGATGGCGAGTTCATGACCCGCGCTGAAGCCAAGGACTGGATGAAGCAGAATCAGCCCGAACTGTACGACGCATGGGTGAAGGAGAACGGAGAGGGAGCGGCCGGGGAGCTGCACAGCCAGGACTTGAACGCTGCAACAGAGGAGGTACAGAATGCCGTTGAGGAAGGGCAAATCCAACCGGGTGGTGTCACAGAACATCCGGGAAATGATGGCGAAATTCGACCAGACGGGCAAGATCGGCAACAGCCAGCCAGAAAGCCGGAAGCAGGCGCACCGGCAAGCGGTAGCGGCGGCGATGAGGCAGGCAGGGGAGAAATAAAGCGCACCTTCGAACCCCAGGCAATCACCAAGGAGAAATTGCCAGCCGACACCGCCAAGCTCACCCCCTCGAAAGCCGAAAAGGGAAAATATTATCACGCCACCGCTCAAGATATTCAGGCTTATGTCGATAAGTATGGTGACGGCAATCTTTACCGGGTCGCCAACATCAAGAGCATCGGCAACGGGCTGGACAACGGTTTCGACGGCTATAAGCACCAATTCGCCAAGGGCCAGTCCGCCAAGGTCCATTCCTTCACCACGTCCCTGGAGGATGCCAAGCGGGTACTGGACAACTCCGAGGATGGCGATAACCTGATTGTGTACCGGATCTCGCCGGCTGACGTTCATGGAGAGTTTACTGTTCAGGTGCCGTCCGAACGTGGCAAAGATAACGCACTGCACGTCCAGAGCCCCGTTCCGGCGCCGATCAACAAAGCGACAGTCGTCTACCGCAAAGGGGAATGGCTGGAAGGAGGAGCAAATGACAGTCGAGGAACTGATGAAAGAGCAGAAGCCGACCAACGACAAGCCGCAGACATCCGGGATGACGCAGGTGCTGGACAAGCTGGAGGCGGAAGCGCAGCAGAAGAAGTAAGGCTATCCCACACCCTTCCCGAGCAGTACACCACGGCCGCCCATGACGACCTCATGAAAGTTCTTGCCGACGGTGAGCCAGTCGAACCGGCCACCGTCCAGCAGGCGTTCAAGTCCCTCCGCGAGAACAAGGAAGCAATCAAGGCCGAACTGGCCAAGTCCACCATCCCCGAGCTACTGAAGCGTATGGGTAGCTTCGGTGCCGCCCGCTACAAGGGCGAGAAGAAGGCGACCATCGTCAGCGCCGTCTACAACGACATGGTGACGGACTTTGCCTACCTGGATGGCAACGGTATGCTTTCCTATAGCATGGGCAAGGACGCCATGGCCGAGGCGGTGCAGAAGCGGGTGGACCGGATCACGCCGGAAAACCTGAAGGCCCACGCTGAGAAGATAGCGCAGCAGCGCGAGGAGTACCGCCAGCGCCGGGAGGGCTACGTCAAGGCGATCAAGAACCCAGAGACGTGGGAGGACTTCCAGAAGTACAAGCAGTTGGGCTACAAGATCGAGGACCTGCCGCAGGAGAAGCGCGACCTCTACGACGAGCTTCACGCCGAGCACAACAAGGAGGTAGCGGCCAAGCAGACCGAACGCAAGGCGACAGTGCGGGCCGCCAGTGGCACGGTTGAGTCGTCCATCGTGGAGACGAAGCACACGAAGACCGGTGAAGACCTGTTCGTGGTGAAGACGGCGGAACGGGTCGAACGGGACGTGTACAACGAGTGGAACACCACGGCCAAGCGGCTGGGCGGCTGGTACTCGTCCTATGCGAAGGGCGGTGCCGTGCCGGGTTTTCAGTTCAAGACCAAGGAGAACGCCGAGGCGTTCCAGAAGTACCTGACCGGCGACACCGAGGCAGCGACCGAAGCGGTCAAGGACCGGATCGAGACGAAGCAGGAGACGCGGAAGGAGAACGCCGCCGAGCGACTGACCGCCCTGGCTGAGTCCATGGAGGAGAAGGCCAACGGGGTATTGAATGCCGATCGGCTGACGAACACGGCGAAGCGTGCCGCACAGGCGAACAGCACCGAGGATGCCGCCCGCAAGCAGATTGCCCTGGCGAAGACGATCAGGAACATTGCAGAGGCTATCCAGGAGGGCGAGGCGAAGCACCTCGAAGGGATCAGCGCCGGGACGCATGTGGAGACGCTGGATAGCATCCTGAACATGGCCAAGTTCCGCAATCTCCAGAAGAACGGCAAGGACGGCTGGAGCGTTTCCGAGGAACGCCACAGGCCGCCCAATACCGATGACATTGAGCATGTCGAGTACCCCTACCCCGCTGCACACCGGGACAACCTTCGCAAGATCGGCCAGTATCTTCAACAGAAGCCCGGCGGGGTCCGTGATGGCGACTGGTTGATGAAGAAGTACAAGGAGCCCGGCGGACCAGAATGGGGCGTGGAGTTCCGTAATCAGGTCGACATAGAACGGCTGGAAGGTGCCTTAAAGAAGGCCGGGACTACGAACCGTGACATCAAGTACGACGTGGAGAACACCGTCGACAGGATGGTGAACTACAAGCGTCTCCAGAAAATGGGGCTGGTGGATCTCCCCACCCTCCGCGCCGGACTCCGGGAATACCTGCAGTTCAAAGACGAGGGTCCGAAGGCCGACAAGGCAAAGCAGCTTGAACGGGCACTGGTCGGTAAGAACGTGGGCGTTGACTTCTTCCCCACTCCCCCCGAGGTGGCCGCTGACATGGTGGAGCGGGCCGGGATCAAGCCAGGCATGAAGGTGCTGGAGCCCGGCGGCGGGACTGGCAACATTGCCGAGAAGATGCGGGACACTGGCGCCGACGTGGACGTGGCTGAGATTTCGGAACCGCTCCGGGAGGTGTTGGAGGCGAAGGGCTTCAACCTGGTTGGCCGGGACTTCTTGGACTACGAGCCGGGGGCAATATACGATTCGGTAATACTTAATCCGCCATTTTCCGCCGACATCGAACATGTAAGGCACGCTTACGAGTTGCTGAAGCCCGGCGGGAAGCTGGTGGCCATCGTCGGGGAGGGTTCTTTCGGGAACCAGAAGAAGCACGCTGAGTTCAAACAGTGGCTGGAGGACAACGGGGCCAGTGAAGAGAAGCTGCCGGAAGGGACGTTTACGGACCGGACGCAGTTGCGGACGACTGGGGCGAATGCAAGGCTGATCGAGATGGAGAAGGGGGAAGAATCTGGTTCATTGAACGAGAAGCCCGCCCCCCTCCGCATGGACGGCACCACCCGCCCGGAGAAACCGACCAAACAGCCCGCCCCTGAGTTCACCGCCCTGCACCCCAAGGCCCAGGAGAAATTCAACGCCGCATGGGACGCCCGCGACATCGCCGGGATGAAAGACCTCCTGCACATGGACAACAAGGGGCTCCGAGCCGAGTTCGCCAGCCGGACCGGGGAGAAACTGCCCAGGACGGTCAAGGGGACCGACGCGGCGGTGGAGGAGTATTTCACGCGGGTGCAAGATATGGAGCCGGAACAGTCAGCCATGTCTCAGAAATCCGAGGTAAGCGAGGACACGTTAATCGACGCTGGCCTGCTCTACCACGACCCCCGTAACGACCTGTGGAAGTACAAATTCAGCCACGAACAGGGTAATTTCTTCACGGCCAACACCAAAGAGGACGCCATTGAACGGGCCAGCGCAGCCTATGACAAGATGCCCGAATCTGAGCGGCTGACCAAGCAACAGCGGTTTGACAAAGCGACCGCCAAACAGGACGCCGAACTTGAAAGACGTTACGGCAAAATGTCCGTCCCTGAACTGGAGGAGCGCCTTGAACGGCTGGGTGGTGAGATTGCATCGTTGCAGAAAGCCGGGGAACGGGAGTTCAACGGCGGTGGGCGGCGGACTGCGGCGGCAGTGTCGAATGAAGGGGCACGGGCCGCCGGTCAGGAGAAAATGGACCTTGCCCGGTACATTGAGACGCGGAAGGCCCGCGCCGACTACGAAGCCGCCAGGGTGACGGGGCAGGATACGCCGGCAGAGGTGGTGGCCGAAGCCGTCAAGACCGCCAAAAAGGAAGGAACGCCCCTCAAGGAACAGAAGAAGTACCTTTTGGCGAACATTGAGGATGCAATCAAGGAGGCACCGGACGCACCGACTCCCGAGCGGATGAAGCTACAAAATGAACTGGGCGACTTGCGCGGAGCCCTGACCGATGCTCACAATCGCAAAGATGAGGCTGGAACAAAACTCAACCTCTGGAAAGATCCTCAGTATTTCCAGGATAGCACACCCGAACGCCGGCAGGAGATGATAGCCCAATTCCAATCGGCTCATGATGTTGCCGATGCTGATATGAAGAGGGTTACGCCACAGATAAAGGCAGCACAACAGGCACTCCGCGATGCCAGCGCCTATGTGACAATCCATGTCCCTGACGATGGGACGTTCGAGGTTTACAACTCCAAGAATGCACTCCAGAACTTCAAGAAGCAGGTTGAAACGCTGTTCCCCTCTGCCGAGAAAGCCCAGGCGAAGTCAACCGGATACGGGAACCTGCCGAAGCAGACGACAGTGAAGCCCCCCCCACTGGAAGGGGCTGGGGTCTTCACTGGTGAGTTGGGAACGTGGCACGGTACCGGACATCTCATGGTGAAAGGCGAACCGCAGATCAAGATAAAGCCGTCCAAGGACAAGACGGTAAACGAGCGCAATGAAGCATGGAAAGCCAACCCACCCGATATAAGCCGGATGCTTCCAGACAAGAAGAATCTGGACAGGGTGGAGAATATAGATTTTGTCGGGCACGGCACGGCTGGTGCCGGTGGCAAGAACGGCGAAGTGCTGGCCGTATCTGGCAACCCTATCGACACGGCGGACAAGGCGTATGCCCGACTGAGAGTCGAAGGCAAGCCCGACGTATACGTGGACCAGGATTATTTCCTGTATGCCAAACAGCACTATCCGAACGCCGAGATATATGCCGACGGCAACAAACAGGGTCCGGTGCTGTTCTATGAGAACGGTGGGCCGGTGGCGGTCGTTATGCCGGTCAGAGAGCATACGCTTTCGGCAGAGATGAAGGCGCTAAAGGTACCGAAAGGCGAGACAGCCAATCACCAGACACCCAAAGGCACCGAACTCTACGACATCACCTCCGTTGTCCCTCTTGCACTGAAGGAACTCACCAAACTCGCCAAATCCGGCCGGGAAGCCATGCCCCACCTGGAAGCCATAGGCCGTGCCGCTTACGAGGATGGTGCCCGCAAATACCAGGACTTCACCCGCTCCATGAAGGAGAAGTTGGGCGACCTGTGGGACCGTTTCAAAGGGCTGATTCAAGCGACCTGGGAGAACGTCAAGCGCATAGTCGGCAACGAGCGTGGCTCCACCGAAGGCGATGACCTTCGCAAGGTACTGATCCGGCGCCACAACGAATTCCTCGACAAGGCCGACGAGGCGGTGACCAGGGGCGACGAGGAAACCGCCCTGAAGTGGCTCGCCCGGGCCGACGAACTGGCCAAGCAGATCCGGCCGGAGAAGAGCAACGTCATCCCCCTGTCGGTCAAGCCGACCTCTCAGCAGCGGACCACGGGCATCAAGAACGATGTCACCGAAGAGGAACGGGACACCATCGGCAAGTCACCGGTTGAGGTCGAAACCCGGCGCACATTCGGGGATGCGTTCGAGAGAGGGAAAGCCTTGGTGGATTCTGGCCAGGTAGACCCCCGACTTCTGGCTGCGTCACTGGCAGAGAAGCCCCGCGCCCTGTCCGCTGAGGAGTCGGTGACGCTGATCTATGACCGCATGAGGCTACAGAACGACCATGTGGCCGTCATGGAGCAGATCGAGAAGGCGACCGCAGCCGGCGACCAGGTATCCCTGGCAGAGAACCGGCAGCGGCTGGCCAAGATCGAAGACGACATCAACACCAACGATGAGGCCGCCCGGCGCACAGGTTACGAACAGGGGCTGGGCCTGGCCGCCCGCAAGATGATGATTGCCGAGGATTACTCCTTGGCGCGGTCGATCCAGCGGGTACGGGTGGCCATCGGTAAGCCGGAGATACCGGAAGCCGTCCGCACCAAGATTGAGGCGCTGACGAAGCAACTTGACGAGGCCATGGCGAAATCCAAGGCACATGAGGAGCGGATAGCCGAACTGGAGGCGCAGCGCAAGGTCACGAAGATCCACAACGAGGAAGCCAGCGCCCCCCGGAGGCAGCGGGCCGGAGAGAAGGCCGTTGCCCGCAAATCGATGGACACGGAATTCAAGTCACTGGCTGGGAAACTCCGGTCGATCCTCTCCCCCAACAAACTGACTATGAACTTCGACCCGGAAGCAGTGGTGGTCCTAGCGGAAATGGCCCGCAACCGGGTGATCGCCGGCATCACCGACGCCAAGGCCATCATTGACGACATCTACGAAGAGTTGAAGGACATTCCGGACCTGGAGAAGCGGGACATCCGGGACGCCATCTCCGGCTATGGACACTCCTACAAGATGAGCCAGGAGGAAATCCAGGTCGAAATGCGGGAGGCCCGCCGGCAGATGCGGCTGATTTCCGCCCTGGAGGATGCCGAAGCCGGCCAGCCCCCGCTCCATTCCGGGCTCCAGCGTGACCCGGTTTCCGATACCGTCCGCGACCTGCAGCACCAGGTCAAGGAGGCGATGAAAGCCAGTGGCATTGACAGCCAGTCGACCCGGACGCCGGAAGAGCAGTGGAAGACTTCCCTGGACGCGGCCAAGACCCGACTGCGGAACCAGATTCACGACATCACCGAGCAGATCAAGACCGGCAAAAAGACGCCGAAGAAGATCGGGCTCAAGTACGACGAAGAGGCCAACGCGCTGAAGGCCGAACGGGACCGGCTGAAGAAGGCCCTGGAGGACATCGAGGGCAAACCGGGGCTCTCCGACGAGCAGCGGGTGAGGATCGCCACGAATGCGGTGGAGAAGTCGATTACAGAACTCGACCGACAAATAAAGACCCGTGATGTCTTGCCACATCCGAAAACAAGCACTCCTCCCGAGACACCCGAGCTACAAGCACTCCGGAAGAAAAGAGATGGTCTCCGCTCCAAACGAGACGAACTCCGCAAGGCCTACCAGGAAATGCAGAAGAAGCAAGTTCCTGATGAATCGCCAGAAATGCAGCAACTCAAGAAATTCATGGCTGACACTGAACGGCAAGTAAAAGCCGCAACTGATGCCGCACAGCGGTCTCTAGACGAATACACACGGAGGATCAAGGAAAACGACTTAGCGCCTGGCAAAAAGACATCTGCGACTCCCGAGACGCCCGAACTGAAGGCACTCCGTGACCGCCGGGACGCCCTAGCCGAACAGTACAAGCAGATGCAGCGGGACGCAAAGCCCGCCGTTGACCCGGAACAGGTTGCATTGAAGGCGTACAAGACCCGGACGATGAAGCGGATTGCTGACCTGCAGGAGATGCTGAACACGGGCAACTACGAGAAGTCGGCCCGACGCGTGCTGAAGATGGACCCGGAAGCTATCCGACTGAAGGCCGAGACGGAGCGGCTGAAGGAAGCCATCAACACGGAGATCCGCAAGCAGGAACTGGCCAACCGGACGGCGGCGCAGAGGGGGCTTGACTGGCTGGTGAAGTGGCGCCGAGCGGTGATCCTCTCCGGGGCCCAGACCATCGGCAAACTCACCACGGCGGCGTCTCTGCGGCAGATCACCACGCCGCTGGAAGAGTTGGTGGGTGGTGTTCTGTCGCATACCCCGTACATTTCACGCATTGCAGCCAAGGCGCCCCGAGAGGGTGGCGGGCTGAACGTCCGGGCTGAGGCTGCGGCCATGCGGCAGTGGTTCGCCAAACAGACCTACATGGACGCCTGGGACGTGATCAAGACCGGCCGGGGCGAACTGGATCGACTCTACGGCAAAAAGCACGATCTGCCGCCCGAGGCTATCGAGTTCTTCGGTCACATCCACGGGGCACTCAAGATTATGCCTAAGCGTGCCGAGTTCAATCGGTCGCTGCAGAAACGCACCGAGTGGTACATGAAGAACGGCTATGACGTGTCCGACCCGGTGACGCAGGCGACTCTGTTTGCTGAATCGTATGTCGACGCCAACCGGGCAATCTTCATGCAGGACAACGCCATGGTGACGGCGTACCGGATGCTGATCAACTATGCCCGGCACAAAGGGACTGGCGGCCGGGCGGCGGCTACCGGTCTGCAAATGGTCATGCCAATTGTGAAGATCCCGACGAACTTTGTGGCGGAAACGCTGTCCTATGCTGCAGGCGGAGCCAAGGCTATCGCCAAGGTGATCGGCGCCAAAGGTATCGAGGGGCTGAAACCCGAGGAAGCCGATTACGTGATGAGGGCGCTCAAGAAGCAGGGCATCGGCGCGGCCGTACTGGTCCTTGGCTACCTGGCCGCAGATTCCATCGGTGGTTACTATCAGCAGGGCGAACGCCGCAAGCAGGACGATGTCAAGGCCGGCGGGCTCCGGGTATTTGGTGTCGACATGCCACGGTGGGCTCTGCATACTCCCGCACTGGAGGTGCTGCAGATTGGTGCCACTCTGCGCCGGGTGGAGGACCACTATGCAGAGAAGGGTAAGGAGCACGGCACGGCGGCTGGGGTGTTTGCCGGCGCCAAAGGGGTAATTGAGGAGGTGCCGTTCTTTGAACAGCCGGTTCGGATGGGCGAGGCGATGCGAACTGCGGAAAGCGCGGGGCAATGGGGCGGCCAGTTCGCCGAGTCGCTGCTTGTTCCGCCCGACCTTCGCCGGATATCCAAGATGACGGACATGGCCGGCGACGAGCAGATCCCCCGTGAACAGCGCAACTTGTGGCAAATTTTACAGGCCGACATACCGGGCCAGCGGGGCAAGCTCCCCCTGGATATGGCCAAGGTCAAGCGTATGCAGATTGACAAGCTGGCCGACATCATGGAGAATGCCCCGAGTGACGTGGTGGAGGAGTTGAAACCGGCTTTCCGGAAGAAGTTCCGCAACTCTAAGGGGCTGACGCAGGAAGAGCGAGAGCGATATCTTGAGATTATCAGGGAGTAACCCATGATCCAGAAACCCTATAGCAAAATGAAGGTCCGTGTTTACGACCTTGGGCTTTTTACCCACCTGGCCGCAGCTTTGGCTGAATACTTTGGGGTCGTCGAATACTTCACTCCTTGGGTGTCGCCGTTTTCCACGCCTGAGCTGCAAATGATTGGCTCAGGAATCCCAGGGCTGACCAGGATTGACAGCTTTGAAGAAGACGACGACAGTGTTGATCTATGGGTGTTCTTCGACGTTGGGAATGGGGATATGCAGGAACGGTTGCGCCGTAGCGGGAAACTGGTTTTCGGCTGTGGCGACGGAGAGATCCTTGAGGGCAAGCGAGGTCTGTTCAAGAAGGTGCTTGCTGGGCGTGGTCTGCCCACTGGTAAATACCAAATGGTGACGGGGGTTGAATCCCTAGTGAAGGTGCTCAAGTCTGAACAAGATAAGTGGATCAAGGTAGACAACAACGCAAGGGGCGTCTTGGAATCGTTCCACCATAAAAACTGGATTAACAGCATGTCAACGGTGGACAAGTGGGCGCACGATCTTGGTTTCCTTCGCGAAGAGCAGGTCTTTATGATTGAAGACCCGATACACCCCAAGGATGGAGTAGAACCAGGCTGCGACCGTTTTTTTACCAATGGGAACTACCTTGCTAATTGCATGTACGGGTTTGAGGCCAAAGGCGAGGGGTATAGTTGCATAAGCCTTGATTTCAACGACCTTCCCAAGCCGGTTTTGTTGGTGGAAAATGCCATGAGGCCAGTGTACGCGAAATACGACATCAGAGGCATGATGTCGTCTGAATTGCGGATAGGACCAGACAAGAAACCGCATTTTATTGACGCTTGCCAAAGAGCTGGACGCCCACCTTCAGGCATATCTTCAGCGCGATACACCAACTTTGGGCCGATGGTTTTGGGAGTCGCCAAAGGTGAAGCCGTAGTCCCTGAATATGACAAGAAAAAGCCTTATGCTTCAGAGATCATCATCCATTCTTCTGTCACCAAGAATGAACAGACCACTCTTCCGTTAGAGGTCAAGGAAAAGGATCTGAAACGGGTAAAGATGGGGAACATTTGCCAAGCCAAACAGAAAGACGGAACCATGCAGTTCTTTGCCATCCTATCTAACTGTGGTTTTATGGCAGAAGCGATAGGCTTCGGTTCGACCCTGGAAGAGTCTCAGCAGCAGGCCATTGAGTCGGCGCAAAAGATAGATTGCATCGGCAAGGATTTCAACGCAAATGTGTTCGATGATCTTGATGAGAAACTGGAGTTGGCGGACAAATACGGGGTGGGGCTGAAGTCCGGTAAAAAAGGCTAATGGGCGGGGAATTCCCGCCCATTCCTTGCGTCGCCTTGCCATTCCTCGCACCACCAAGCACCGCCACACATCGCCGGACAAAACAACGCCAAATCGGTGCGGCACCCCTACCAAACCTCTTCCCACCCCACAACGACAAACTTTCCAAACGGGCCTTTACGCGCTGGTCGGAAATCCCCCAGGCCAATTTTACGGCCAGCGTCATCGACAAGCAGCCGGACAAACTGAGGGCTGAACATTTCAGTGTCAATATCCAGAGTAAAACTAAGACTCCACTTGTCCAATCGGGGGCGATGACACATAATTCTGCCACCCGTGGAAGGGATGACTACCGATCTGCTATCAACCTCAAACTCCGTGCTGTTGAGCGGGCAAACAATGTCCATAACACACATACCAGCCGGGATGAGGGAGCTTTTCATAGTCGTTACTTTGGATTTACCGGATTTGTGAAACGTACCAGCTTGGATGAGGCAGGAGAAAAGGTTTGGGCCGGGGAGAAAAAGATTCCCCTCTTCATCCATGTACGCCTTCTGCTTGGCCTGTTCACGCGGGGCCGGTTTGCCGCCAACATGGACTCCCGAAAGGCCGGAACTGACTTTGATTTCATTCTGCTCCGTAAACCTGTTCATCAACAACGGTGTGACTCCTTGAATCGTGACTTTGATTTGCATAGTAAATCTCCTCGCGTTGCCACGCCCTGCTGTGCGCCGCCCGAGTCCGCAATGCTCTACCTCACATAACCGTGCTTCGCCTTACCCGGCCACGCCCCGCCTTACCAAACTGGGCAGTGTGCAAAATAAAAAGCATGAGAACGCTCACCCTTGGGAGGGCCGGGGCCTCGCGGCTACCCGATTCTCATGCTTCTGTTGATAACTTTATTCCCAATGTGAGCAAAATCAATTATACTGGTTCACGCAAAAACTGCAAGCACAAAAAGAGGAGGCATCCATGCTACGAGAAGCAAAACCAGTAGAAGGGTACAATATCTTCTGGGGCGAAGGCGGCCAACCCCAAGAGGCGCTGGAAGATCTCCAACAAAAAATCCGCCAAGCCGAAAATGACTTTGAAATCATCCGAGGCTATGGCGGACCTTTTTTGAAAGAAAACGACCGTCCGAAAGATATCTGGTACGCTACGCAGGCTCTGACGCTTCGGCGGCGGACTGCTCAGGAGCCGGTGCCACAGTAGTCTCCGGTTCGACTACCGGCGCAGGCTCTGACGCTTCGGCGGCGGGCTGCTCACCGTCAAGCACTGCCCTGGCTTCGTCGCACAGCCCCTTGATGGCGGCAGGGTCGTTGACTGCCGCCAGTTCGATCTGACTCAGGATTTCTTTAATTCTCGTCATCTTGTTACCTCCGTCGTGAAATTACCGGCTCTGCCGGTTCTCGTAAAGTCCTACCACATGATTGACCAGCCGTTCAATACCTTCTTCCACTGACCAGCCGTCAACGGACAGTATCTGTCTGAATGTGGACAGTGTCACCGGGTCTATCTCGACGGTGATCGGTACCCCGCTCCCCTGGAGCCATGCCGGCATACGTCGTTGATGGAGCATGGTTTCAGCATCCACCGTTGATCTCCTCGTGGTCTGGCAGTCGTTGCAAGTCGCATGGGCGCAGACTCCAGACTACCGGACGCCCCGTAACAGAATGTGGCGCCTGGGCAAGGAAATGACCGTAGTCGTAAGGGCATGGACCGAGCACGACTGCCAGAGAGCCCTTGCGGGCACCGTGGGACGTATCGTTTGTTCTTGGCACGGTTCTGATTCGATATACTTGACCGGTGATCATCCCTCTACACCTCCCTAACCACGCCATCGCTGCCAATCCAGTACGACACTCCACGCCCAGCCTTGGCAAGGTTCGGCACGATCTCCAGACTGTCAAGCGTCATGCAGACCAACGCCGACTTGCCGACATGCCGCAGCAGGCCGAACAGCCCGTTTCGTCCGCCCTTGTCCAGGATATCAGCCCCGTCAATCACGAGAACCTGGCTGTTGTCCTTCGCTGCCATGCCGATCTGCAGCGCCACCCGGACGCGGTATTTTTCGCTCTCGCTGCACAGGTAGTACGGAGTGCCGCCATAAGTGGCAGTGAATTCCGGCGTGATCTCCACGGGCCGCCAATTGGCAACGGTGGTGTGGGCAGCCAGGATGGTGTTGAACCCGGCCAATGATTTTGTCAGCACGTCACCCCTGATACCGTCCGGCGCCAACACGGCCAGCAGTTCCTGATTCTGGCTGATCGCCTTGTGCAGCCAGTCGGCATTGGTCTTCGACTGGTACGCCTTCAGCCGGGTCTCCGCCACATGTAGCGACTTCCGGCAGTCCTCGACCGACGCAGATGGACCGGCTGACTGAGGAACTGCCTTCAACTCCCTGGTGGCTTCTTCTGACTCCTTCGCCAAGCGCTCCGCTTCATGGACGGCCCGAGACTGTGCCGCCAACGCTGAAGTGTATTTGCCATTTTCCTCCGCACACTTAATATCAAGGTCATCGCGGATCTTGGTGTACTCAGCCAGAGATTCCTCCGCCTGGGCAAGTCGCGACTTGATCTCGTCAGCATTGGTTAAGGTAGGCTGTTCGTCCTCCACTCGCCGAAGCACATGGCCGGCTGAGTTACTGTCGATGTGCAACAGCGTCTTGCACTGAGGGCAATGAGCGCGATCATAGGGTTTTGACGCCGATTTACCACTTTCAAGTTCGGTCTTGATGGAGTCACGGAACTTGATGGCATCGGCTACAGTCCGGCGTGCATCTGCCAACTGCTGCTCTAAATCGGTGAGCACGGCCGGTTTTTCGACCTTGACCGCTTTCGCACCAGCCAGGGCGGACTGTCGCTCACCGAGTTTAGCCGACAAACCTTCCCATTCTTCCCTCTTGCTGGCATCAACGGCACTTGCCGCAATGGCAGCCTCCAGCATGTCCCGGGCATCGGTGACGAATGACTGCAGCGTTGTCTCGCTGGACGACTCCAGGTTGGGCTCATACCCTTCAGGTATCCACGTCTCTGCCTTCTTGGTGCCGTAGCGGTCGTTGGTGACCATTTCCCACTGGCCCTTGAGCTTGGCGCCCTTCTCCTTAACCTGAGCGTGTGCACCGTCCCACCCCTGGAGCTCGATCAACTCCCACAGTTTGGTGATGGTCGGCTCAGGGAACCCCAGTTCGGTCAGTTTCTTCTCCAGGTCGGCCAGCGTGGGAGTCGCTGCAAGGTATTCGGTCAGCACTTGCACCCGCGTCTTGTCGTCCAGGTCGACGATGGAGCGCAGCCCGGCCCCGTAGACGGATGATTGCGGCGGGATGCCGGTGGTCTTTACGCTGGCGGCCGGCCAGACAACGGTGGTCTGCCCCTTGTCATTGCCGAGGGTGATCGACCCGCTGGCCGTCCCCGAGCGGACGAGCGTTCCGGCGGTCGCTTTTTTGATGCCGGGAATAGGCGTACCGTCGCCAGTCAGGGCGGCGGCAACGGCCTGGGCGGTAGACGACTTGCCGGCAGCGTTCGGCCCGGCGACCAGGGCGATCTTGGTGAGGTCAAGGGTGGCTTGCGCCACCCCTCTGTAGTTGGTGATTGTTGCTTGCATCTGGTGTTCCTCCTTGGGATATCGCTAGAACAGGTCGCCTTCTTCTGCCGGATCACCTCCACCGGTCACCCCTGCCAACTCAGGCAGTTCGCCACTTTCTGGCTCCGTCTCAGCCAATGGCTCCCCGTCGATCACTTCGCCCGTCGCGGTGTCGACGACTTCATGTGTGGCGATCTCCTCCACCGGGCCTTCCTGTTCAACGACCTTCGTCTGTCTGGTGGCCCGAGGCTTCTTAGGCGGCTCCACCACGGCAGGTTCAACCAGCGTCGGCGCCACAACGGCGTCAGGCTGCGGACCGATATCAATAACCTCTTCCTCCGTGTGCATCCCCATGAGCACGTCCGGGGCGTACAACCGGCCAAAGAACGCAGCAGCCCGGTAACGGAGCATCAAGTCAGGCATGGTTTGCCACTTACTGCCGTTCTTGGTGTACCAGCCTTCCTTGATGGCCATCTCCAGGGATGCTTCCGGCCCTTCTAGAATGTCATTGGTGGCCCGGTCGTAAGCCCAGGCAATGCACGCCTTGTCCTGGATTTTTAGCGTGCCGGTTTTCTTCTGGCGGCTTCCCTTCGGACCATCCCAGAATTCATAGGAAACGGACTTCTCGCCCCGGTCTTCAATCCGGAACCGCAGGGGAGAAAACCGGTTGCAGGAGTTCAGGGCACCGATGATGAAGGACGAACTCCACGACGGCCGCCCCTCGATCACATGCAGGTTCTGCATGACGGCCATGGGAGATGCCCCCATGCGCTGTGCCATCTCCAGGGCAATAATGGCATTGCCGATGTTATCCTTCCCCCGATACGATTCGGGCACCATTGTTGAACTGACCAGGGCCATGGCCATGCGTTGGGCAGATTCGAAACCGACCGGGCCGGAAAAGGCGGTCAGGTTCTGCTGCTGTGTTACTACCAGTTGCTTGTTGTCGTCAGACATGAAATCCTCCTGTTACTTGGTTATCGGGCAAAAATCAGTCCCGTGTGCTGGGCAAAACTTCGGTGAACACATCATCGAGCACGGATTGACGAGAAACGATTGCTCCAGGTCGCCAGTCTCCTTGTACGTTGCCATGTCGGACTTAATCCGCTTGATCACCCCCATTGCGTACCGCTCCGCCTCCGGAATGGAGTATTCGACGATGACGGGCGGTTTCTGCGGCTTGGTCTTGGCTATCCGCTGGATGAACGTGAGCCCGATCCGCGTCGGCCGCACAAGGTTGTTGCTCCGTAGAAGCAGAGAATATCCCCCTAATTGCGGTTGGTGAGGCCGCAACACCACACCGCTCTTGGTGTCATCCACGGCAGCGTCGGCGCCGATCAGGTCCGGATGGCCGGAGAGCGTCCAGCCGTCGCCAGCATTCGCCCTGATTCCGTATTCTCCGCCGATCTCTATCGCTGGGGCACCATCAATGGTCAGCGGCATTCGTGGCTTGTACACGGCCGCCATCCTGCGGATCTGGTATTCGGCGGTGTTCGTGTTCGGCGTGGTTGCGTCCCACTCGCACCCTTCGGCAATCCCTTCACTGAACCCCTGGAAAGCCATCTGCAGCGCATCGTCCAGCCGGAACTGTTCCCCGTTCCATACGGCCCGGTTCATCTCTCCAGTGATGACGTGCAGAGCGGTTCCGGCAGCCGACCCCACCGATGGCGCTAGTTGCCGAAACTCGTAGCCATCAGCAGCAAACAATTTGCGAAACTGCTTTGCTGCAGCCCGGCGGGGGCAATCTGCGTAACTAGATAGCATGCTGGCTCGAATATCCATGTCCTGACAGTATCTTTGTTGCGGTGCAGTGTCAAGAATAAAAAATAATATTTTTACGATAAAAAATAATTGACACGGCCCGCTGTCCAGTTTACGATTCTATCCGAATGGGAGGTGCTAATATGAGCAAACCGATTACTAAGTTGAAGGATTTCCGGGAAAAACGTTTTTTGTCGCAGACAGAGCTGGCAGTTATGGCCGGGGTAACGCAGGGGACCATTTCTAAGGCGGAGAATGGTGAGAAGGTTTCTTTGGGGAGCATTAAGAAGATTGCTAAGGCGCTGAAAGTCAAGCCAGGATTATTGGTATAACAATCAAGCTGACCGGCGCAGGTTCATCGCGTCCGTGTACATCGAAAGGACGGTGCAACGGAGATGAGAAAATTCAAGTTCAGGGCATGGCATGAAGGCGCAAAACAGATGCTACAAAGTTGTGACCAGGGTTATCAAGGCGAGGTGTTTAAGTGGGCCGCCGAAGGTCAACCCGTCGAAATAATGCAATCCACAAACCTCTGCGACAAAAACGGCAAAGAGATTTTTGAAGGTGATATCCTTGAATTCGACAAATACGAATGGAACCGCTCCGCAGTGAAGAGCCGCGCCGAAATCGAAGCGCTGCCGCCATATTATTTTTCGGTGAAGTGGGATGATGCCGAGGGTTGGATTATGGCGGGTTGCCCAAGTGATATGCCCGTATATTGCGATATCGTCGGCAACATCTACGAAAACCCGGAATTACTGACCAAGTGACTAGAGATGTACAACGACGGCCGGGCGTTCAGCGGCTCCGGCCGCTGGAATAGCCTGGTTAAACCAGTTCAGGAGGATCTATGGATTTATCAAAGCGTTACGAGGACTCACAGGGAAACTCCTGCAACATCCTGCAAATGGTGGAGCGCGAACAGGTTGCAGGCCGGTGAGGTGGCAGACGGACAAATCCAGTATTTGCAGGAGACAAACGATAAACATCTGGCCGAGTTGGAGGATGCAACCGATAGACTCCGCCTCTGCGTTTGTCGTCTCTTTGATGCTGAGTTGATTACCGGTAGCCGCGCATGTGAGTTGCTGGGTGGTATCAAAATGCAGGATTTCTACCGGTTCTATAAATCGGATTGGGCTAGTGAGTGGTGATCGGTTTAACGGCCATGGCGCTGAACCTCTCCGGCAATTTCCAGCGTCCTGGTTAGTCAGATTTGGAGGTTTTTATGCAATGCAAATGTGGATCGTACGCGATTAATGAACATCTTCATGGACGAGTACCGGGCATCTATTCTGAGCTGTGCGACGTATGCTATTGGCGAAAAATGGTTGAGATCGAGCGCGAGCAGTGCGCTCTCATTGCAGAGGGGGAGAGGATAACAATGGATGGGAAACCGGCTCGACGATGCTCCGGCGATGGAGGAACATGGTATGAAAACTCTCCGTGTGGTGACGTTCGCATGAGTGCGGCTAGGGCAATTCGTAGGAGATCAGACTAACCGTCCGTCTGCTGCGGCTAGTTATAATTTTTTGGGCCACGGAGTAGAGATGCGGATTAACGGAGAGGTTATGAATTGGAAATTTGACCACGCAAAGATCAAGACTGCTCGGAAAGTGCGCGGCGTTACCCAGCAGTGGCTTGCCGATGTTGCAGGGGTCAAAGTACAACTGGTGTCCCGGTGGTAAACTGGCGCCGGATCGCCTAGCATCGAAAGTCTGGAGAAGATCTGCACGGCGCTGTATTGCCCGCCGAAGTTCTTTTTTGTTGCAAAATAAGGCATAACGATAAGGCTGACGGGCGGGCTTTTCGGCCCGTCCTGCCGCTGGTTAGCGGCGGAAAGGGTGTTTATGAAAATCAAACGATACAATCTTGACCGGATGACCATTGAAGAGTTTGCCAACATGTACAATCTAACCATGGAAATCAGAGAGCGCCATCCGAGAGACACCGATGATCGGTTTTATGCCCACTTTGAACGGGCTGAAGTAATGCGAGGTGGCTGTCTAATTGGCGAATATGGCAACGGTCGCACCGAAGAAGATGCCATTGAAAACTATGCGGTGGCGATCAGCGGCAAACGCCTTGCAATCGGAGCGTACACAGCGGAACGCCGGGAAATTCAGGTGCCGGTGTTGTCCCGCTAACGGCCTGGGAGATCAGCCGTGTCAACGGCTGCATCTTCCTGGTTATATTTCGCTGGGGAGGCAGTATGACAGATTCGGAAACAGACAATAGGGGCACTGACGATAGTTGTTCATTCTGCCCCGCGATGGCCGAAGAACGGAAAAAGGCTGCAAGGGAAATCGAGGACTTATTGCTGTCACTATTCTGGTTCCAGCCGCCAAAAGAGAATGAGCCGGTTATCTACAGGGATCAGGCAATCGAAGCAATTCGGGAAAAATTCGGATTAGAAATATAACGGCCTGAGGGTCTGGGGTGGCGGCTTCATCGCCATCCCATAGCACCCGATGGTTATATTCCATCGGGTAACTTTGATCGGAGGAGCACCATGTTCAGTAATGGGAAATGGAACATCAATGTTAGAACTGTCGGCGAGGCAATCAGGGAATTGTCGTTGCTCGATCCTGAGTTGGAGCTGAATCAGGAGTACGAGGGTAAGGGTTGCGATATCGTGGTGATGAATCGCTCCTCTGATATTCATGTTGCATTCGCTGAGGGCGGTTTCTGGGACGAAGACGCCGTTTTCCCTGACGAGGATGAAGACGACTAGAATATAACGGCTGCGCCTTCAGCGGCGGGCCTTATCGCCCGCTGCGAGGCGTTGTTATAGGGCGTAAGGGAATTTATGCGCAAAGTCGAATTTGAAAATGTAACCCTCTGGCACGCTGATTGCCTCGACGTGCTGCCGCTCCTCTCTTGCGTGGATGCGGTTATTTCTGACCCGCCCTATGGGATGAACCTGAACACGGACAACAGCCGCTTTTCTGGCGGGAACACTGCCAGCGTTGCGAAGCGCGGGAACAATGTAGGCACGGCGAACGGTGCGCCGATTATTGGTGACGATCAGCCGTTCGACCCTTCGCCCTGGCTGAACTTTGACAAGGTGATTTTGTGGGGAGTCAACCACTTTGGGCAGCGGGTGCCGGTGGGGACGCAGTTAGTTTGGATTAAGCGGTACGATCAGGCGTTCGGCTCCTTTCTCTCTGATGCCGAGATTGCATGGATGAAGGGCGGGCATGGGGTGTACTGCAAGCGTGATTTATCCCTGACCGGCGAAACCTTGACGCGGATGCACCCCACACAGAAACCGGTGCCGTTGATGGCGTGGTGCCTCGAAAAGGCAAAGGTGCCAGAAGGCGGAACGGTTCTTGATCCGTACATGGGAAGTGCCACAACTGGAATCGCCTGCATCCGCTCCGGTCGCCGCTTCATTGGCATTGAAAAGGATGCCGGATATTTTGAGAAGGCTTGCAAACGGATAGAACAAGAACTGAGTCAGCTACAATTAGCCCTATAACGGCTTGAGTACAGCGGCGGGGCTTTTCGCCCGCTGCTACGTTTGGTTAGAAATTTTGCGCCCGCCGAAGGCTGGGCCGGAGGCCCATAGAATGCGGGAAATATCACTATTCACAGGCAGCGGCGGCGGGATACTTGGCACGAAGTTACTTGGTTGGAGGCATTGCGGATATGTCGAATGGAACGAACACTGCCAGAAAGTTACAGCACAGCGAATCAGAGACGGATTGCTCGACAATGCCCCCATCTTCTGCGATGTCCGTGCATTCATTGGTGAAGGGTACGCCGCAAGCTATACGGGAATGGTTGATGTCCTTAGCGCCGGTTTCCCCTGCCAGCCATTTAGTGTCAGCGGGCACCAACAGGGCGAAGACGACCCCCGCAACATGTGGCCGGCCACTATCGAGTGCATACGCATCATACGACCACGATTCGCGCTCTTGGAAAACGTCCCAGGCTTGCTTGTTTTCGACTACATACAGCGCATATTCGGAGACCTGGCCGAGAGCGGGTATGATGCGAACTGGTGTGTGTTGGGAAGTTACGCCACCGATAGTTGCTGTAACGGCGAGCGACTTTGGATTGTCGCTGCTCAGGCCGACTGCACAATGTTGGAAAGCTTGGACTTTTCTAAAGTTGTCTTCGCTTGTGCGGAAGAATCACTCAGACGGCAACATACAGGAGCAATTTGCGAGGGTCTTTCACAGGATGATTACACCAGAATCAAACGAAATCCTGATGCAGTGGCCGAAGGGATGGAGCGGCTTAAAGCCATTGGAAATGGACAGAATCCGCTCTTGGTCAAGCGAGCATGGGGCTTGCTGGCCGGAAGGCCATAGGGCGCAAGATTTATAACGGGCCAGAAGATCACCGTTGTCAAACGGTGCATCTTTTTGGTTATGCCATTTCGGTGGCAGAAAGGAGCAGTTGAAAATGGCATGTTATTTCGGTCTGGACAGTGAGAACGATTGTCGGGGGACTCCATGCGCGTCATGTACGGCGAATGAGCCTAGCGACCTTGTGACCGTTTGCAAAATGGCAGTAATTAAGGCGGCGTGTGGCATCAAGTCATTGGACGACAAGGAACTCTTGAACCGTCTGGAAAATTTATTCCTCTTAGGCGTCAAAGAGGGCATCAAAGCCAGAAACGGGGAGTACGTTCCCGAATACACCGACATCGAAGAATTTCAAGATTTGGCATAACCATTGATTACACCACCAACCGGGTCTGTATAAGCAGAAAGGAGCGAATCATGGCAATATACCGGAATGACAACCACAACAACCGAAATGCAGCGGATAATGAAACACTGAAAAGGCCGTCTGTTGTTGTCTGGCTGTCAGATTTGGAAAAGGAATTTGCCCTGCATCATTCTAAAAAATCCACCCGCAAAGCATACCGCTGCTGGGCCGTCGACTTTATCTGCTGGAAATACCGCACCCATTGCATGGACGTGTCTGAAACCGCCATCCGCAAGTACCTCACCTATCTGGCCGAGGTCCGGCATGTCTCGGCCAGCACCCAGAACCAGGCATTCAACGCCCTGCTCTTCTTCTATCGCAACGTCCTGAAAACCGAGCCGGGCAAGATCGACGCTGCCCGGGCCAAACGCTCCCAGCATCTGTACGTCATCCTCTCCCGTGAAGAAGTGCGCGGCATCATCACCGCTTCAACCGGGGTTTACCGGCTCATCAACTCCCTCATGTACGGCTGTGGTCTCCGGGTAGAGGTCGATTGTCTGGAGATCAGAGTCAAGGATGTGGATCTTGACCGGGGCAAATTGGACATCCGCGAGAGCAAACATGGCACCGCCCGGGTACTCGATATTCCCCAGATGCTCATAGAGCCGCTGCGGGAACAAATTGCCGAAGCAAAACGCATCCATGACGCCGATCTGGCCGAAGGATTCGGCTGCGTAGAACTGCCGGATGCCCTTGCCCGCAAATACCGGTCAGCATCAAAGGAATTCGGTTGGCAGTTCCTTTTCCCGGCTCAGTCACGCTGGAGCGCCGAAGACGGCAGCCAAGGTCGGCCGCACATCCATGTCACCGCAGTGCAGGAGGCATTTCAGATCGCCAGAAGAAAAGCCCATGTCCTCAAGCACGCCACGCCCCACTGCATGCGGCACAGTTTCGCCACCCACATGCTCGAAGATGGCCTTGATATTCGTCAGCTGCAGCGCATGCTCGGCCATCGCAACGTCAAGACCACCGAAACCTATACCCAGTTCACCCGCTCGGTTGGCATCCGCAGCCCCCTGGATCGGCTGCTTGGTCTCGCTGGAGATGCTATCGAAGTAGTCGTGCCCGATGATATCCGGCGCTGGCTCATAGCCCACGCTGCCCGCCTCGGGCTCACCCCTGCCGAAGACGCCTGTCAGATCCTGGCCGGCGTTGCCCAGGGAGGCATGCTGTGAACAAGCCCTTATACCAGTTCCCTCCCACCCGATTCGTAACCAATTCCCTCTGGCGCCAGTGGTGGCACCTGCTTTCCGAGGTTCTGGAGGTGGGCCGCGCGCTTCTGGTCGGCAATCTCCAGCACGCGGCCGCCGAGGCATGGGATGTCAAACAGAGCACCGAAACCCTGCACAGGATACTCTCCGGCCGGGGTGCGGACATCGATCTGGCTAGAGAGGAGGTCATAGACAACAACCTAGACCGGGGGTACTATCTCGAATGAAATTCGCCCTTCGTGATTACCAATCCCGCGACGTGCAACACATCAGGAATCGTTTTCGGCAGGGTGACCAGGCTGTGCTGTATCAGCTTAGTACAGGCGGGGGCAAGACCGTGGTGGCAAGTCACATTGCAGAAGGCGCCGTAAAACGGAATAATCGTGTATGGTTTCTTGTTCATCGGCAGGAACTTATCCGACAATTTTCTGAAGCTCTACACGAACTCAGTGTCCACCATGGCATCATTGCCCCTAGTTTTACCCCTGACCCATTTATGCCCGTCCAGGTTGCCAGTGTCCAGACACTGGTGCTAAGGCTGGGTAAGTACCCGGCACCGCAGTTGATCGTCAGCGACGAATGCCATCACTCCGTGGCCGCATCGTGGGACAAGATCATAAGGCATTACTCGGCAGCGAAGCTACTAGGCGTGACCGCCACTCCGTGCCGCATGGATGGCCGCGGGCTTGGTCGTCATTGCGGTGGGCATTTTGACTCCATGGTGGCCGGCCCCCCCATGTCGGAGTTGATACGGCGTGGTTTCCTGTCCCCACCCAGGATCTACGCTCCGCCCGTTGGCGCCGACCTGTCGGGGTTACACAAACGCTTTGGCGAGTACAAACAAGGCGAAGTAACAGCAGTCATGGACAAACCGGTGATCACGGGTTGCGCTGTTGACCACTATCGGAGGATATGCAGCGGAGCTCCGGCCATTGCCTTCTGTGCCTCTGTAGCCCATGCCGAGCATGTAGCCGATCAGTTCCGGGCCGCCGGGTTTCAAGCAACGTCCGTCGATGGCACTATGTCGGACGTGGATAGGAAAAACCGCATTTCGGCCCTTGGGAATGGTCAACTGAACGTCCTGACGAGTTGCGACCTGATATCAGAGGGGACAGACGTTCCGGTGGTGGCCGCCGGCATCCTACTACGCCCGACCGCCTCGTTGTCGCTGGTGATGCAGCAGATTGGCCGGACGTTGCGGGTTTCCCCTGGCAAGGACTGTGCTTGGATTCTGGACCACGTCAGCAATGTCGACCGCCACGGGCTGCATCTGCTCGGGCATCCAGACGGCGATATAGAGTGGTCCCTGGACGGCGAAGCGAAACGGACCAAAAAGTCAGACACCGAGAAAAGTCTTCGCACGAAGCAATGCGAGAAGTGCTATGCTGTCTACCTGCCGCCTGGCCCTAAATGTCCCTACTGTGGGCACCTCCATGAGGCAAACACCCGCAAGATCGAGCAGGTTGACGGCGACCTGGAAGAACTTGACGTTGAGCGGTTTCGGCAGATTGAAGAACGGCGGGCCGCTGCCGATAAGAAGCGGGAAGAAGGCATGTGCAAGACGCTGGAGGAACTGCAGGCTCTGGCAAAGCGGCGGGGATATGATCCCAAGTGGGCTTATGTGAAGTGGAATATGAGGCGGCAGGGGCGGAGTTCGGGGAAGGGGTTGTTTGAGTAACGGGCCGCGCATCACGCGCCGGAGGTCGGCGTGGATGCAGTGGTTATGGTACGGAGGTGCCAGATGCAACGATACAATTTTGACCGAAAAGGCATGGCGCAGGGTATCGGGGTGCATGCCGAAACATTGGGGGAAGCTGCACAGAAGGCACTGGAGATGCAATCACGTTTGTTCCATGAGGGCAATCTGAACGCTAATTGCCCACTGGTGTTCCGCGACAACAAGCCATGCGCCGTCCAATGCGATATATGTGGAGTACCATAACGTATCTAGCTGTGCTGTGAAGCGCAGCGCAGACAGCACCAATAAGCTGGTTATACCCTTGGAGGGACTTATGGAAATCAAAGTAGCACCCGACAATATCACCAAACTCGAAGGCAATGAAATCTTCGTCTTTGGCTCCAACTACTCCGGAAGGCACGGCAAGGGTGCTGCTCTGCTGGCGATGCGTAAGTTTGGAGCGAAAGCAGGGCAAGGTGTTGGCTTGATGGGGCAGTCCTACGGGATAGCCACTAAAGGCGCAAGGCTGGAAACTCTGCCTCTTTCGGCAATATCGGCGCAAATAGGCAAGTTCATTAAGTTTGCCAAGCAGAACCCCCAACTCTTTTTTCTGGTCACACAGATTGGCTGCGGCTTGGCTGGATACAAAGCGAAACAGATAGCACCTTTGTTCTTTGAATATGAAATTCCGGCAAACGTGGCACTGCCAGAAGCGTTTTTGAAGTTCAGGGTATAACGACAAAGCGCACCAGCGCGAAGCGACTGTGTGCCGCGACTGGTTATAAATCGGTGGCGGCTACGAAGTGAGGGCTAGATTTTGATTGCATATCATGGAACACCGATAGGCGGGAATAGCGTTGAAATCGCCCGATTTTTGTCAGGGAAACACGCGCTTGTCTCTTTCGCAAACCAGCAGGATATGAACATAGTGGCGGCAACGTGCGCCTCTTTCGTGCTGGACAACGGTGCTTTTACCTTCTGGAAGGGCGGCAAAACCCCCGATTGGGATGAATACTATCGGTGGGTGAATGAGTGGGTGGCGCATCCTGGTTACGACTGGCACCTGATACCGGACATCATTGATGGCACCGAGGATGACAACTGGCGGCTGATGTTTCAGTACGGTCGCAAAGCACCCTTTGGCGTGCCGGTCTACCACATGCACGAATCAATGGAGCATCTGGAAAGGCTCGTTGACAATTACCCACGAATTGCAATCGGCAGCTCTGGCCAGTGGCCGACGCCGGGGACAAAATCATGGTGGGCGAGAATGGCGGAAGTGATGGCCGTTGTGTGTGACGATCAAGGCCGCCCACGGTGCAAGGTTCACGGACTCCGAATGTTGAACCCGGACATATTTAAGCTGCTGCCCTTAGGGTCTGCCGATTCGTGCAACTGTGGCAGAAACAACGGCAACACCGAACGCTGGAAAGGGTGCTACACGGATATTTCAGCAAGTCAAAAATCGGAAGTGTTGGCGTGGAGGATCGAGCGGCATAATTCCGCGCCGGTTTGGGAGCTGCCGCAATCTCAATTAGATTTATAACGACAAAGCGCACCGGCAATCGGAGCGCAGACCGTGTGCCGCGACTGGTTATGCCAGTCTGCGGCAAGAGGAGGAAAGATGAATTCAACGAAGCAATATGGAAAACCTGTAAGAGGCACCTTGAATGGGAATTGTGACAAATGCCTTACAAATACAAATAAGCGATTAAATACTCTGGCGGAAGAAGTTTACAATCTCCGGTTGCTATTATACCGAACAGGAAATCGTCTTCTGCATGACTGGGTTGACGATGACGATTGTTTGGAGATCGGCAAGGAATTGATAGTTGAATCTCGTCTGTGCACTTATTGTGATGGGACTGGAGAGGACGGCGATGAAGATGGCGGTTCATATGCCTGCTATGCCTGTAAGGGGAAAGGGGTGGTAGCATGAAATGCCAAAACAAAAAATGCCATGGTAGAACTTGGGATGGAAATTGTCTGGATGGGTACGTCTATAAAACATGTTCGGACAGAGTAATACCAAGGCAAACTTTGTTTAATCGAACTATTGGCTTAAAGGAAAGAACAGGAGGGTTGCAACCGTTGGGTTTTTGTCAGGAGTGTGGTGCTCCTTCCTACGACGGAAAACAAGGTTGTACCTGTCAATGGTGAGCATAACGGCTTGAGTACAGCGGTGAAGTGGAGCGCAGCGGAACGGAATCCGTCTGCTACGCCTGGTTAGATTACTGGAGGCAGGAATGGGATTATCAGGGCATCAAAGTGCAGCAATGAAAAATGACGAGTGGCTGACACCACCGGAGATCCTGGCGAAGTTGGGGCAGTTCGATCTTGACCCATGCAGCCCGGTCAACCGTCCGTGGCCGACAGCGGCCAAGCATTACACGGTGCAGGACAACGGGCTCAATCAGCCGTGGCATGGCCGGGTATGGTGCAACCCGCCTTTTGGGAAATTTGCCGTCTCCTGGCTGAAACGGATGGCCGAGCATGGCAACGGTATTGCCTTGATACCGGCCCGCACCGAGACTGCCATGTTTTACGAGACGGTGTGGGGCAAGGCTGACGGTGTACTGTTCCTCAAAGGGCGGCCACACTTCCACTTCGTTGACGGCAAACGGGCGGATTTCAACTCTGGCGCACCGATCTGCTTGGTGGCCTACGGTAAGGACAATCTGGAGATTTTGAAAAAGTCCGGCCTCGGCGTGGTGGTGAACGAAGTAATCTAACGGCCACGTGGTGACGGGCCGGGTAGTTTCGGCCCCTGTCCACCATCGTGGTTATGCTGATTTCGCAGGAGGAATTGAGGATGCCGACAGTTTACAGAGTGCAGGACAAGGACGGTAGAGGACCGTGGAAACCCGGATTTTCTCAGCGGTGGGCGGAAGAGCGCGAGGATTGGGACAATCTGCCGCCGTGGTATGTTGAGTTTGGCCGGGTGGATCAACGCGGCATCCTCGGCATGGCAATGGGGAGCGCATGTTTGACTCTGGAGCAATTGCGGCGCTGGTTCACTCCCTCTGAGTATGCCACCCTCCAGCGGTACGGATACCGGGCAGTAATGATGGATGTGGGGCGAGTGCTGGCCGAATCTCCGGTGCAGTGCTTTATCGAGAGGGCAAAGCCACTATCTCAGGATGTAATCGAGATACAGCTTTACCCAGCATAACG
>DAIERH010000029.1 GCA_027346925.1 Geobacter sp. | reverse complement strand
GGTTTATTTTTCTGATTATTTCATGCGGAGGTTGGTGATGAACAAGTCTGAGCTCATTGAGCAGTTGTCACTCAAGAAGGACATTTCCAACAAGAAGGCGGAAGATGTGGTCAACATTGTGTTCAACTCTTTGGCCGAGGCGATGTCCGCGGGTGAACGTGTTGAGATCCGTGGCCTGGGCAGTTTCGTGATCAAGGATTACGACACCTATACCGGCAGGAATCCAAAGACCGGGGAACCGATCACGGTACGCCCCAAAAAACTCCCGTTTTTCAAGGTTGGCAAGGAGTTGAAGGAAAGGGTTCTGGGATAGTTTTCCCCCAGGAACCGGTTTGTCGTGGCTCCTGGCGCTGTATTCCGAGCAGGCAGGGGCTTGTTACGCGCGCTTTTCCCCAAAAGGCTTGTCCAGCCTTTCCCGTACGAATTACAAGCAATCCGGAGTCTTACCATCATGCATCTTAACCTGGTCGAGGGCGCGCTGGGCGGTATCGGCCTTTTTCTGCTCGGCATGCGCCTCATGTCGGAGGGTATCCGCACCGTAGCCGATAACCGCATCAGGGCCATACTGGCCGCCTGTACGTCGAACCGGCTGTATTCCCTGTTTTTTGGCGCCGTGATGTCGCTCGCGCTCAATTCGGTCAGCGCGGCGGTCATATTCACGATCGGACTGGCAAACGGCGGCGTCTTGACCGCATTCCAGGCCATGAACGTCCTGGGAGGGGTTCTCATCGGCGCTTCCCTGACCCTTCATCTTCCCGTTATCCCCTACAGTCTCGTCGCCACCCCGCTGGTTTTTATCGGCGTCCTGTTCAAGTTCTTTGCCCGCAGGCGCCGGCTCGCCAACGCGGGAGACCTGTTGCTGGGCGCCGGTTTGCTCTTTCTCGGGCTGACCCTGCTGGAGGGGAGCTTCAAGCCATTCGACAGCCACCCACTCTACGGAGTGATCAGTGACGTGTTCTTCCGGTATTCCTATCTGGCCATGCTGTTCGGCGCCATGATCTCCTGTTTCGTCCAGTCGTCGCTCTCTTCCGCAACCATTGTCGCCGCACTGGCGGCCGGCCACCAGTTGAGCCCGGTCATGGCTGGCAGCATGGTATTGGGAGGGTTTATCGGCGTGGCCGCCATTGCAGGGTTGGCATCGGTTGGAGGGAGATCCGTTTCCCGCCGGATCGCGGCCATATTCATCGCTATCACCATAGCCGTCATCGTGCCGCTCGTTGCGCTCACCCCGTCACTGCTTGATGCACTCCCCTGGCTGCACGCTCTCGGTGCCGGCCGTGTCGAGCCGCAGCTTTCCCGGCAGCTCACCTGGATACACACCATTGCCAGCCTGGTCACGGCGCTTCTGATCACAGCGCTGAGCGGACTCTTCTCCCGAATGCTGGGGGGGGGGAAGGGCTATGCGGGCGGCGAGGTTTCACCTCAGCCGCGCGCCGATTACCTTGACAGCCGGATTCTCAACACCCCCACCCTGGCGCTTGAGCAGGCGCGCAAGGAGATCGTCCGCATGATGTCGGTGGCATCGTACATGTACGCCGATATCCGTGAGATCCTCTTTGATTTCGATGCCCGCAGGGTGGAAACCGTCAGGCAGCACGAACAGGTCCTTGACTCGCTGAACCACGAGATAACCATCTTTTTGGCCGATCTGGCGCGTGCCTCCAGCAATCCCGAGATACATTACGCCATCCCCGGCCTGCTGCAGACCGTCACTGACTTGGAACATATCGGTGATCGCTGCGAGGATATTCTCGATTGCATCATCGACCGCAAGGAAACAGGCGTGATATTTTCCGAGGGCGCCATGGAGGATCTGAAACGCCTTGCCGAGACGGTCAGCAGCACCTTTGCCGGCACCGCGGAACTGGTCACGGACGGCCGGATCCCGGATGATGGTGAGCTCCGGGCGGCAAAGGCCGTGGTGCGCACCGTCTTTGAAGAGATCAAACAAACGCATTTCGAGCGCATCAGCTCGGGGGTCTGTCCGCCACGGGCCACCATCCTGTTCACCGACCTGACCTCGGCATTCATACGGATCGCCGAGTTGTGCTGGAATCTCATGGCGATACAGGGAAGGAAGACGTATGAGCGCTAGGATAGCGGCCATCGATTTCGGCACCAATACCGCCCGCCTGTTGATTGTGGATGTAGCCGGCCCCGGCGATTTCGAGCACGTGTGTCTGGAGCGTGAGATCGTGCGCATGGGGGGGGGATTCAGCCGCGAACAGGGGCTGTCCCGGGAAGCCCAGGAACGGGGGATGGGCTGCCTGGCCAGGTTCGGATCGCTCATCCGGGAGCATGGCGTCTCCCGGATAAGGGCGGTCGCCACCAGTGCAGTCAGGGACGCGGTCAACGGCGCGGAGTTTGTGGCACGGGTGCGCCGGGAGACCGGCATCTCACTGGAAATTATCGACGGTACGGCCGAGGGGAGACTGACCCTTGCCGGGGTGCTGGCGGGCCTGGACAGGCACCATGACGAACTGCTGCTCTTCGACGTGGGGGGCGGCAGCACGGAGTACACCGTGGCGCGGGGAGGGGAGGCGCGCTTCATCCGCAGCCTGCCCCTGGGCGTGGTCAGGCTGACCGAGGGCAAGGTCATGCCCGGGGCCATGCAGGAGAAGATCCGCAGGGAACTGGCTCTGCTCGGCCGGGAGATGGAGTCGGCCGGTTGCCGGATGGGTCCGGGAGTGCCGCTGATCGGGACGGCCGGCACCGCCACCACCCTGGCGGCCATCAGCATGGGGATGGGTGATTACGATTACCGCAAGGTCAATAACGCAGTGGTGTCGCGGAAGAAGATCAGGGAGATCTATGAACAACTGCTGCCCCTTTCTCCCCAGGAGCGCCTCACGGTTCCGGGATTGGAAAAAGGGAGGGAGGACCTGATCATCGCCGGTACGCTGATCACGTTGCAGACCATGGAGATGTTCGGGGCGGATGCCCTGAAGGTGAGCGATTATGGGCTGCTGGAGGGTCTGGTGGTTGCCGGGGACCTGCCCGTCCGCTGAGCCGTCTGCTGTTCCGCGATCTGTTGCGCCTTTTTTCGGGCCGCCTGCTCCTTTTGGGGGTTGCCCAGTTTGCCGAATACCTCGGCGAGGGTCGTCAGGTCCGTTGCTGCCCGCACCGCCCGCCCGCCATTCAGATGAACGTCGCAGGCCCGCTCCAGGTACCCGGCGCTCTTCTCCAGGTCGCCTGCGGACCGCGCGGTCAGGGCCAACTCCTCCAAGTCCGTCCCGATCTTGACACTCACCCCGATCCTCTTGTCGATCTCCAGCGCCTCATTGAGCAGACGTCCGGCATCCGCAAACCTTTGTTGGCCCCTCGCCACGATGCCCAGCATCCTCAGGGAGTTTGCTTCTTCCTCGGCATGGCCGCTGCCCCGGTTTTCCTCAAGGGCCTTTTTCAGGGTAGCGTCCGCCGTTGTCAGGTCGCCCCTCCCCACCTGGATGCGTCCCAGCAGGTTCAGGCGCCTCCCCCCCCAGCTCCCCCTTTCAGCGGTCACGGCCTTGTGCGCCCATGCCAGGGCCACCCCGCTGTCGGTTGTCAACTCGATCAGCGCCTTTTCCTGGGCAGCCTCGCCATAGCTGTCCGCTTCGGTCCCGAGCAGGGCGAGCGCCCCGTCGATGGTTTCCCGCGCCCGTGCCGTGTCGTTGCGCAGGCGGTACAGCCGGGCCAGGTTGATACGCGTCCGCGCCGTGGCCGGATTGTCCTCGACGGATGCACTGAGCCTGAGCGATTCAGCCAGCAGTTGTTCCGCCTCCTGAACATCCCCCTTCTGCTCGGCGCGGACGGCGCGCAGGACAAGCGCCTCGGCCCGGGTCTGGACCTCGGGCCGCGCCTTTGGCGCAGTTCCGCCGAAACAGCCGGCCAGCAGGGCACAGACCGCGATACCTGCCAATCCGGAGAGGCGTGGGTTATTCATAGCTGTCGCCCCGTATGAAGAGGGGGCTGTTGGCTGTGGAGGGACCATCGCGGAAGAGCCAGGTGTTCTGGATCGAGTTGACCAAGCGATCGGTACTGAGCATGACATCCTCGGCCTGGGAAAGGAGACCGGGGATCTTGGGGAAGGCATTTTCGGACAGTAGCCGTGTTTCAGCGGAAATTCTGTTGATGTTGTCGAGGGTTTTGTCCGCTTTTTCCAACATCGCCGGAAGTCTTTTGTCGATGTGATCCAGGTTGCTGTTGACCCGGGCAAGCGTAGGCGCCAGGTCGATGGCCTCGATCTTCCGGTACGACGTGTCGAGCAGGAGCGTGGCCCGGCTGGAAAGTCGGTCGATGTTTGTATTGGCGGCTATCAGCAGGTCGTCGGCATGCCGACGGGTGCCGTCCAGATTGCGGGTAAGCCGCTCAAGGTTGCGGATGCTCCGCTTGAGGTCTCCGTCGGGGTCGTTGATGTAGCCGATGATGTCGCCAATCTCCGACAGGACCGGCTTTACCTTGTCGGCCAGTTCATCGGCCAGTTCGTCCAGGGCCTTGGTCTTGACATAGCTGATGGCGTCGTTGTCCTTCAGTTCCGGTTTGTCAAAGGAGCCGACCGAGACCTCGACGATATTGTCCCCCACCAGCCCCTCCTTGACCAGTTTGACGGTGGAGTCGCTGCGGATCCATTTGGCGTATTTGCTGTCGATCTCGGCAGAGATCTCGACCATGGCCTGATCGTTCAGGGCAATGGAGGTTATCCGGCCGATCCTGAATCCCGACAGCTTGACCGGCATCCCCTTCACGAATCCGGTGCCGCGATCCACCGTAAAGTGCAGACTGAACTTCTTGGTGAACAGGTCCTTCTGCAACCCGAAGAGGACAACGGCAACAACGGCACCGGCCAGGGCCATGGCTATGAACAGGCCGATCTTCCATTCGAGATGCCGGAATCTGGGGTCTTCTTCTCGTATCATAGGGTTCCCGCCATGGCTTCGAAAGATCGGCGAACGTCGATGACGCAATCCGCCGCTACCTCCCCGGCTACCTCCGGGGAGGTAGCCAGATACAGGGATGTCCTTCCCGGAACCGCGCTGTGAAATGCGGACATGGCGGCGGAAAGGGCCTTGCGCGGGGCAGCGCCCATATCTTCGAAGCAATTGTCATACACCATGATGTGCGGCTGGCGGATGGCTGCCCTGAGAAAGGCGGCCACGCGTTTTTCATAGAGGGACAGATGGGCGGACATGGCCATGATGTTGCCGGTATAACCCAATTGTTTCAATGAGTTGATGGCATATTCCTCGGCCTCGGCGGATATGTGCCCGGTGGTGTAGAGGAGCGCAAGGGTAATGTTTTCCCAGAGTTTCAGGTTGGAAACCATGCCGCCGTTTGACGGCACCACGCCGATCTGCTGGCGCAGGTGATAAATCTGGCCGGACGCCAGTTCTCCGAGGGACAGGCCAGCCACCTGCACCGAGCCGTGGCCGGGCCGGACAAGTCCGGTTATGAGTCTGAGCAGGCAGGCGCCTTCATCCTCGCCGGACGTGACGATCAGTGTCGAGGCGCCCTCTTCGACCTCGAAGGAGAGACCCTCGAAGTGCGCGGCGTGGACATCCCTGAATGAAATCACGGCGCTCATGCCCACCATAGTATCCATTAATGCAGCGATGTCAACCGGTAAGAACAGGCCTGGGGAGTGTTTCAGCGGGGCAAACATTTTTCGGCAATAAATGGCGATTTCAAACAAATTGCAATCGTTCCCCGGTTTTAGTATAGTGCCCAGACTCTATCCGTATACCGAATTTTAACCCATGTCAGGAACGCAGAAATGAAAGAAATACTCTCCGGCAACGAGGCCATTGCCCGCGGCGCGTTCGAGGCGGGCTGCCGCGTCGCCTGCGCCTATCCGGGAACACCGTCCACGGAAATCCTCGAGAACACGATTACCTACAAGGAGATAGATTCCTCCTGGGCCCCCAATGAAAAGGTGGCCCTGGAGGTCGGCATCGGCGCCTCCTTCGGCGGGGCGCGGGCCCTGGTGACCATGAAGCATGTGGGGGTGAACGTGGCGGCCGATCCGCTCTTCACCCTGTCCTATACCGGTGTCAACGGTGGCTTGGTGCTGGTCACGGCCGACGACCCCGAGATGCACTCGTCACAGAACGAGCAGGACAACCGTAATTACGCGAAATTCGCCAAGGTGCCGCTCCTGGAACCCTCCGATTCCCAAGAGTGCAAGGAGTTCACCCGCCTGGCCTTCCGGCTCTCCGAGCAGTACGATACGCCGGTCTTGCTGCGCACCACCACCCGCATCTCCCACAGCAAGTCTGTGGTGGAACTGGGGGAGCGTGTCACCGACCTCGCCGAACCCACACTGGTCAAGAACGCAGCCAAACTGGTCATGCTGCCGGGCAACGCCCGGGTGCGCCACCCCCTGGTGGAAGAGCGCATTGCCCGGCTTTCCCGGGACGGCGTTACCATGTCCCTCAACCGCCTGGAGATGCGCGACAGCACCATCGGCATCATCACCTCGGGCGTCTGCTACCAGTATGTGCGCGAGGTGATGCCCCAGGCATCAACCCTCAAGCTGGGCATGGTCCACCCCTTGCCCCATGACCTGATATGCAAGTTCAGCGCTCAGGTGGACAAGCTCTACGTGGTTGAGGAACTGGACCCGTTCATCGAGGAGCAGGTCAAGGCCATGGGGATCGACGCGACCGGCAAGGAGATATTCCCGCTCTGCGGCGAACTGACGCCGGGCAGGATCAGAAAGGCATTTGCCTCCATCGGTGCCGTGCTGGCTCCTCCCGCGGAGGCGGCACCGGAGAAGCTCCCCCCCCGGCCGCCCAACATGTGCCCCGGCTGTCCCCACCGCGGCGTGTTCTTTGCCCTCAACCAACTCAAGGCCTATGTGACCGGCGACATCGGCTGCTATACCCTGGGCTTCATGCCGCCGCTCTCTGCCATGGACACCTGCATCTGCATGGGCGCCTCCGTCGGCATGGCCACCGGCGTGACCAAGGTGGTGTCTGACGAGGAGAAGAAGAAGGTCGTGGCCGTAATCGGCGACTCCACCTTCCTGCACACCGGGGTGGGCGGCCTGATGGACATGGTCTACAACCAGTCCCCTGCCACATTGGTCATCCTGGACAACCGCATCACCGCCATGACCGGGCGCCAGGACAACCCTGCCTCGGGCTTCACCCTGATGGACGAACCCACCAACCGCATCGACTTTCCGCTGTTGTGCAAGGCCCTGGGGGTCAAGCATATCCGCGTGATCAACCCCCTTGATCTGGACCAGACCAGGAGGGTGCTCCAAGAGGAGATGAACCGTCCCGAACCGTCGGTGATCATCACCGACAAGCCGTGCGTGCTGGTCAAGCGGGAAGGGGTCTTCCAGAAGGGGCCGCTCTACGCGGTGGAGGTGGAAAAGTGCACCGGCTGCCGCGCCTGCCTCAAGATCGGCTGTCCGGCCATCGAGTGGCGCCCGGCCGGAGACGGCACCAGGAAGGGCAAGGCCTTTATCGACCCCCTGCTCTGCACCGGCTGCGACGTGTGCCGCCAGTTGTGCAAATTCGATGCGATCGGGAGGACTAAATGAGCGCCAAGATCACCAACATCCTCCTGGTCGGAGTGGGGGGACAGGGCATCCTGCTGGCCTCGGAGATCCTCTCCGAAACCTGTATGCTGGCCGGTTTCGACGTGAAGAAGAGTGAGATCCACGGCATGTCTCAGCGTGGCGGCAGCGTGGTCTCCCACGTGCGTTACGGGGCGGAGGTGTTTTCGCCCATCGTGCCGGAAGGGGAGGGGGACATCCTGTTCGGTTTCGAGCTGATGGAGACCTGCCGTTCCCTGGGGCTGCTCAAACCGGGTGCCGCGGTTGTGGCCAACGACCTGAAGATCGCGCCGCCGTCGGTGCTGATGGGGCAGGAGACCTATCCTGAAGGGCTGGTCGAGCGGATCAGTGCCCAGTTTCCCGATTTTCTGCTGGTGGACGGCCAGAAGCTGGCCATTGAGGCCGGTAATCCCCGGGCCGCCAACACGGCGCTCCTGGGCGCGGTGTCGAAGCGCCTGGACATCGCCGAGCAGTACTGGCTCAAGGCCCTGGAAAAGATGGTGCCCAGGAAGGCGCTTGAGGTAAACCAAAAGGCCTTCCTGATGGGTCGGTCACTCTAAAGGGGGGAAACGTGACGCGATTGGAAACAATCATCGAGGCGAACAGGAGCTTTGTGCGGCCCAATGCCTTTCCGCCCCTGCCCAAGTCGCCGGCCAAGCAGTTGGCCATCTTCACCTGCATGGATACGCGGCTGGTGGACTTCCTGGAGCCGGCCATGGGGCTGAAAAGGGGCGAGGCAAAGGTCATCAAGAACGCCGGCAACACCATTATCGATCCCATGGGAGGCGCAGTCATCCGCAGCCTGGTGGCCGGCATCTTCATGCTGGGGGTTGAGGAGATTTTTGTCATCGGTCATCGGGACTGCGGCATGGCCGAGGTCGATGCCGAATCGGTCAAGAACGACATGGTCAAGCGGGGCATATCTCAGGATGTGATCGACATCCATGTTCCCGATCTGAAACAGTGGCTGGGGATTTTTTCGCATCCGGTCGAGAATGTGGAGCGGGTGGTGAAGATCCTGCGCCACAACCCCCTGATCCCCAAGGATGTCCCGGTTCACGGCCTGCTCTTCTGCCCGAACGACGGCCACTTGGACGTGGTGGTGAACGGTTATACCCGGGAAAGCTTTGCGGCGACGCTTGTATAATTTTTAAAGAGGTAGCCCTATGTTCTTCAACGAGGAGTTTGAGACCCTGCCCCGCCCGGCCCTGGAGGCGCTGCAACTGAAACGACTGCAGGCGGTGCTTGAACGGGTGTATGACAATGTGCCGTTTTATAAGGCATCATTTGACAAGGCCGCTATCAGGCCGGGTGATGTGCGCAGCCTGGACGATCTGCAGCGCCTCCCCTTCACCACCAAGCAGGACATGCGCGATTCCTATCCCTATGCCCTGTTTGCCGCGCCCATGGAGGAGATCGTGCGCATCCACGCCTCCAGCGGCACCACCGGCAAGCCGACCGTGGTCGGCTATACCCGTAAGGACATCGAAACCTGGTCGGAGCTCATGGCGCGTACGCTTGTTACCGCCAGCGTCCATACGGGAGACATTATCCAGAATGCCTACGGCTACGGCCTCTTTACCGGCGGCCTCGGGGTGCACAATGGCGCCGAGCGGCTGGGGGCCTCGGTCATCCCCATCTCGGGCGGCAACACCAAGCGCCAGATCATGATCATGCAGGACTTCGGCTCCACGGTGCTGACCTGCACCCCTTCCTACTCGCTCTTCATGGCGGAGGAGGCCAAGGTGGAGGGGGTTGACTTCAAGAAGCTGAAGCTCCGTGTCGGCATCTTCGGGGCCGAGCCATGGTCCGAGGCGATGAGGGGAGAGATCGAAGAAAAGCTCAACCTGGTCGCTCTCGACATCTACGGTCTGTCGGAGATCATGGGCCCCGGCGTGGCCCAGGAATGTTTCGAGGGAAAATGCGGCCTGCATATCTGGGAAGATCATTTCATTCCGGAGATCATCAATCCGGTCACCGGTCAGCGGCTGGGGGAAGGGGAGAAGGGCGAACTGGTTGTTACCACCATCACCAAGCAGGGGATTCCCCTGATCCGCTACCGCACCCGCGACATCACCAGCATCACCTACGAGCCGTGCATCTGCGGACGCACACACGCCCGCATTGCCCGCATGAGCGGCCGTTCCGACGATATGCTGATCATCCGCGGGGTCAACGTCTTCCCCTCCCAGATCGAGTCGATCCTGGTGGGCATCGAGGGTGTGGAGCCGCACTACCTGCTGATCGTGGACCGCAGGGACAACCTGGATACCCTGGAGGTGCAGGTGGAGGTGGACGAGCAGATTTTCTCCGACGAGGTTAAAGTGTTGCAGAAACTCTCCCGCCGTATCGAGAAGGAAATCAAGGATATGCTGGGGGTTACCTGTACGGCCAAACTGGTGGAGCCCAAGACCATCCAGAGGAGCGAGGGCAAGGCGAAACGGGTGATCGACAACCGGAAATTGTAGGGGAAGATTAGCAAAGATTATTTTTGCATAGACCTGGGAACAGGGCTGCGAATTTTGCGCCAGATCGTCGCACCCGCAGGAGCGACTGCGGAGGCGTAGCAGCGCTACGCCGCACAAGGAAGCGATGAGGATGGCGGCGAGATGGCGTGAAAGTCGCAGCCCCTACGGAGGAAGACCATGAAAGTCGAACAGATATCCATCTTCATCGAAAACAAGTCTGGCCGCCTGGCCGAGGTCACCCGCATCCTGGGCGACGCCGGCATCAACATCCGTGCCCTTGCCCTGGCCGATACCTCTGACTTCGGCATCCTGCGTCTGATCGTCAACGACGTGGAGAAGGCCAAGCTGGTGCTGAAGGAGAAGGGGTTCACGGTCAGCAAGACCGAGGTGGTGGCCGTGGAGGTGCCGGACCGTCCCGGCGGCCTGTCGGCCATCCTCCAGGCCCTGGACGCGGAGCGGATCAACGTGGAATACATGTACGCCTTTGTGGAGCGTTGCGGCGGCAACGCGGTGATCATCTTCCGCTTCGACGAGACCGACAAGGCCATTGCCGCCCTGAAGAACAGCACCTTTAATATTCTGGAAGGCGAACGCCTCTACAGCATGTAAACCAATGGCAAAAGGGGGGAGGGGTATGAAGAGATTCCTGACAGTGTGCGGTGCGGCGTGCATGGTGGCGTTGTGGACCTCGCTGGCCTTTGGCGCCGGCACCATCAAGATCGGCGGGCTGTTCTCCGTGACCGGCCCGGCCTCGTTCCTGGGGGAACCGGAGAAAAAGACCCTGGAGATGCTGGTGAATGAGGCCAACGCCAAGGGAGGCGTGGGCGGCATGAAGCTGGAGGCGGTCATCTACGACACCACCGGCGATGCCACCAAGGCGGTCCAACTGGCCACCAAGCTGATCAAGGACGACAAGGTCGCGGTGATCATCGGCCCCAGCACCACCGGCGAGTCCATGGCGGTCATCCCGGTTGTGGAGAAGGAACACATCCCGCTCATCTCCTGCGCCGCCGGGATCAAGATCACCGACCCGGCCAAGCGCTGGGTCTTCAAAACCCCTGCCAACGACCACGTGGCTGCCGAAAAGATCCTCAACTTCATGGCGAAACAGAGGCAGAAGACCATTGCCCTGTTGACGGTCACCGACGGCTTCGGTGCGTCGGGGCGTGAACAGATCAAGGCCCTGGCCGCCCGGAAGGGGTTCAAGATCGTGGCCGACGAGGTCTACGGGCCCAAGGACACCGACATGACCGCCCAGTTGACCAAGATCCGCGGCATCAAGCCGGACGCCATCATCTGCTGGGGCACCAACCCCGGCCCGGCGGTGATCACCAAGAACGTCAAGCAGCTGGGACTGAAGATACCGCTCTATATGAGCCACGGCGTTGCCTCCAAGAAATACATCGAGCTGGCCGGCAGCGATGCCGCCGAAGGGATCATGCTGCCGGCCGGCAAGCTGGCCATCTACGACGTGCTGCCCAAGTCGGATCCCCAGGCCAGGCTGCTCAGGGAGTACGATCATGCCTACAGGAAGACCTATGGTATGGGGGCTTCAACCTTTGGCGGCTATGCCTATGACGCCTTCCTGCTGGTGACCGGCGCCATCAAAAAGATGGGCCCCGGTACCGAGCAGATCCGCAACGGCATCGAACAGGCCCATAAGCTGGTGAGCGTCTCCGGTGTGTTCTCCATGTCGCCCAAGGACCACAACGGCCTCGACCTGTCGGCCTTCGAGATGGTCAGGATCCATAAGGGTGACTGGTCTTTGCTCAAATAAGATTCCCCACTCATGACGTCAAGGAGGATTTCCATGGGATTTCGATTCATTCCCGTTATTTCCGTTGTTCTCACCTTGCTGGTTTCCGGTACCGTTAATGCCGCCGGAGCCATCAAAATAGGCGCATTGTTCGCCGTGACCGGCCCTGCGGCATTCCTGGGCGAGCCCGAGCGCAACACGGCCCAGATGGTGGTGGACGAGATCAACCGGGCCGGCGGTGTCAGGGGGCACAAACTGGAGCTCATCGTATACGACACGGCCGGCGACGCCACCAAGGCGGTGCAGCTTGCCACCAAGCTGGTCAAGAACGATCACGTGGCTGCCATCATCGGCCCTTCCACCACCGGCGAGTCCATGGCGGTCATTCCGGTGGTCGAGAAGGACCAGGTCCCCCTGATCTCTTGCGCGGCAGGGATCAAGATCACCGATCCGGTAAAGAAATGGGTATTCAAGACGGCTCAGAACGATTCCCTGGCCGTCGCCAGGATTTACGAACAGCTCCAGCGGCAAAGGCTGACCAGGGTCGCCCTCCTGACCGTGTCCGACGGCTTCGGCTCGTCGGGGCGCGAACAGCTCAAGGCCCAGGCGGCCAGACACGGCATCACCATCGTGTCGGATGACACCTACGGTCCCAAGGATACGGACATGACCGCCCAACTGACCAAGATCCGCGGTTCCCATGTGCAGGCCGTCATCTGCTGGGGCACCAATCCCGGCCCGGCGGTCATTGCCAAGAACGCCCGTCAACTCGGCCTTAAGATCCCCATCTACATGAGCCACGGCGTCTCCTCCAAGAAGTTCATCGACCTGGCCGGCGAGGCAGCCGAGGGGATAAGGCTTCCCTCGGGAAAGGTGCTCGTGGCGGACCTGCTGCCCAATTCCGACCCCCAGAAGAGGTCGCTCATGGCATTCGTCAGGGACTATCAGAAGCATTACCGGGCCGAGGGTGACCACTTCGGCGGACATGCCTGGGATGCGGTCATGCTGCTGAAGGGCGCCATTGAACGGGGTGCCGACACCCCGGCCGCGATCCGTGACCAGCTTGAGAGGACCAGGCAGTTCCACGGCATCGGCGGTACCTTCACCTATTCGGCCCACGACCATGCCGGCCTGGGCAAGGATGCCTTCGTGCTGGTGGAGGTGAAGAACCGGGACTGGGTGATCGTGAAGTAATTTGTTTCAAAAATGATTTGTTTCGTAGGGGCATCCCCTTGTGGGTGCCCGCCTTTGGGTGGAAATGGCAATGATGGCGGCAATTCCGACAAGGGCGACCACAAGGGATCGCCCCTACATTTATGAAGAGGTACAATGCAGTTCGATCAGCTTCTCCAATACACCCTTTCGGGTCTGGCAACCGGCGCGATCTATGCCCTGATCGGCATAGGCTTCTCCATCATCTACAACTCCACCGGCATCATCAACTTTGCCCAGGGCGAGTTTGTCATGCTGGGGGGGATGCTGACCCTGTTCTTCCTTGAACTGCTCAAGCTCCCCTTGTGGGCGGCTATTCCCTGTAGCGTGCTGGCCTCAACCCTGGGCGGGGTGCTGTTCGAACGCCTGGCCATCCGGCCGCTCAGGCAGCCGACCCCCATCAACCTGGTGATCATAACCATCGGCGCGAGCATCCTGATCCGCGGGCTGGCCATGCTGCTGTGGGGGAAGGATACCCACAGCCTCCCCCCCTTTTCCGGCGACGAACCGATCGCCATCGGGGGAGCCACCATCCTGCCCCAGCACCTGTGGATCCTCGGCATCACCGTGGTGGTCATCGTTGCCAACAAGTTTTTCTTCTACCACACCATCAGCGGCAAGGCCATGCGGGCCTGCGCCTACAACCGTCGCGCCGCCGGGCTGGTGGGGATCGACGTACGCCGCATGGTGCTGTTCTCCTTCATCATCAGTTCGGCCATGGGTTCGGTGGCCGGCATCATCGTCGCCCCCCTGACCATGACCGCCTATGACGTGGGGATCATGCTGGGGTTGAAGGGGTTCTGCGCCGCCATTATCGGCGGCATGAGCAGCGGCCTGGCCACGGTGGTGGGTGGACTGATCCTGGGGGTGCTCGAATCCCTGGGGGCCGGCCTGATTTCCTCGGGCTACAAGGACGCCATCGCCTTCATCATCCTGCTCCTGATCCTGTTCATCCGTCCCCAGGGGCTGTTCGGCAAGGCCGACACCGAGAGGGTATGACGGCGTGAAGCGAGAACTGCTCAAATTCCTGGCCTTCAGCGCACTGGTCCTGCTTGCCCCGCTCCTGTTCAAGGGGGGGTACCTGATGAACGTGCTGGTGTTCGTGGGTATCAACACCATGCTGGCCATAGGCCTCAACCTGCTGTTGGGCTATGCCGGCCAGATATCCTTGGGACACGCCGGGTTCTTCGGCCTGGGCGCCTACCTGTCCGGCATCCTGACCGCCAGCTACGGCTTGGACCCCTGGCTGGTCATGCCGCTGGCGGCAATCGCCGTGGGATGCCTGGCCTTCCTGATCGGATTTCCGATCCTCAAGCTGAGAGGGCACTACCTGGCCATGGCTACCCTGGGGCTGGGCATCATCATCTACATCGTGTTCAACGAGACCGTAGAACTCACCGGCGGTCCCTCGGGGCTCTCCGGCATCCCCAACCTCTCCATCGGCGCCACTACCTTTGACACGGACATCAGGAACTACTACCTCATCTGGACCTTTACCCTGGTGATCGTTCTCCTGGCGGTCAATCTGACCAATTCCCGGGTGGGCAGGGCGCTCAAGGCCATCCACGATTCCGAGGTGGCGGCCCGGGTGATGGGGGTCAATGCCCGCCTGCTCAAGGTGCAGGTATTCGCCCTGTCGGCCGTGATCTCGTCCCTGGCCGGCAGCCTGTATGCCCACACCATGACCTTTGTCTCACCCGCCTCGTTCGGTTTCAACTTCTCGATCGAACTGCTGACCATGGTGGTGATCGGCGGCCTGGGGAGCATCTACGGTTCGTTCCTGGGGGCCGCGCTCTTGACGCTTCTGCCCGAGTTGCTGCGAGGTGCGCAGGATTACGACATCGTCATCTACGGGGCCCTGTTGATGGCCATGGTCATGTTCATGCCGGGCGGCCTGGTGCGGGGTGTACCGGAGTTGGTCAGGAAGGTGACGAGGATGAAGGGGAGGCCGGACCATGCTTGAGGTCTCCGCCATCACCCAGGTCTTCGGCGGCGTCACCGCGCTGGACGATGTCTCCTTTTGCGCGGCCAAGGGTGCGATCACCGGCGTGATCGGTCCCAACGGCGCCGGCAAGACCACGCTGTTCAACATTATCACCGGCATCTACCGGCAGACCTCCGGCCGGGTGACGCTTGAGGGGAAGGACATATCCGGGCTGCCCCCCGAGCGCCTGGCGCGGCGCGGACTGGTGCGGACCTTCCAGAATATCGAACTGTTCGGCGGGATGTCCGTGTTGGAGAACGTCATGGTCGGGCTGCATACCAAGAGTTCCAGCGGCGTCCTCTCCTGCGCCCTGAAGATGCCCTGGAGCATCGCCGAGGAGCGTCGCATCCGCACCGAGGCCATGAAATGGCTGGAATTCACCGCCATCGCCGATCTGGCCGATGTCACGGCCGGAAACCTCCCTTTCGGCAAGGGGCGCCTGCTGGAGATCGCCCGCGCCCTGGCCGTCGGACCGGCCATCATTCTGATGGACGAGCCGGCGGCCGGCCTGAACAGCCGGGAGACCCTGGCCCTGGCACGGCTCATCCAGGCTATCCGTGAGATGGGGATCACCGTGGTGCTGGTGGAGCACGACATGGAGCTGGTGATGGACATCTGCGACCGGATCGTGGTGCTCAACCTGGGGAAAAAGCTGGCCGAGGGGACGCCGCGGGAGATACAGGAAAATCCGGAAGTCATCGCGGCATACCTGGGGGAAGGCTAACATCGGTTCGATGTTCAAGGTTCAATGTTACCTTGAACTTGGAACCTTGAACGTTGAACGGATTCTTATGCTCAGACTGAAAAACATAAATACCTACTACGCTAAGGTGCATGCCCTGAAGAACGTCTCCCTGCACCTGGCCGAGGGAGAGATCGTCACCCTCATCGGGGCCAACGGCGCCGGCAAGACCACCATCCTCAACACCATCTCCGGCGTTACCCCGGCGGTGGGGGGCGAGGTGCTCTTCGGCAAGGAGGCGATCACCGCCCTGGCGCCGGACCGGATCGTCAAACTGGGCATTTCCCAGGTGCCGGAGGGGCGCCAGATCATCGCCACGATGACCGTGCACGAGAATCTCATCATCGGCGCGCATCTGCAGCGCACCGCCAACACCGAAACCCTGCTCGATCAGATCTATGGGCGTTTCCCGCGCCTGAGCGAGCGCCACAACCAACGGGCCGGGCTGCTCAGCGGCGGCGAACAGCAGATGCTGGCCGTCGGGCGCGCGCTGATGATGCAGCCGGATCTGCTGATGCTGGAC
>DAIERH010000299.1 GCA_027346925.1 Geobacter sp. | reverse complement strand
TGGACTACGGCATGAGATACCGCACGTGGGATTCTCAACTGCCGTTTTTCGCAGGGTTCAACTGTGCGTATTTTATGAAGGATTATAAAAAGGCGGCAGAGTACATGGAAAAGGCTGCGGTCATTTCCCATAACTCGTTATATACTACCTTGGCTGCGCGCTTTTTCTACGAGGCAGGGACGACCGACCTGGGCATCGTCTTCATCGAATCCATGATCAAAAATGCCAAGGACGATAACGAGAGGAAATTGTACCAGACCAGGCGGGATGCGCTTCTGGCGATTCAGCAGTTGACCTCGGCGGTTGAGCGGTATAAGCAGCTATTCGGTGTCACGCCGGGCAGTCTCGTTGAACTGGTGACCCGGGGGATACTCCGGAGATTGCCGGCAGATCCATACGGCGGCACCTTTTACCTGGACGAGAAGGGGATTGTCCGCAGCACCAGCAAGCTGGCATTTATTAAAAGCGACGTCAAAAAACAGGATGAAAAACCATGACACCGGCCGTATCGATCAATAACCTGACAAAGGTGTATAAAGGCAGGAAAGGCCTGAAGGTGGAGGCCCTGAAGGGGATCAGCCTCGACATCATGCCGGGCGAAGTCTTTGGCTTCCTGGGGCCGAACGGTGCCGGCAAGAGTACGACCATCAAGGTCTTGCTGGGGCTGATCAGGGCCACTGCCGGTGAGGCCGCCATCGGCGGCACCCCGGTTTCAAATCCGGCTGCGCGGCGCTCCATCGGCTATTTGCCGGAAAATCCGGCTTTGTACGATTCCCTGACCGGCGAGGAATACCTGAAATTTGTGGGACAGACCTTCGGGATGACGGAGACGGAGCTACCCGGTGAGGTGAATCGGGTGTTGAGCCTGCTGGACCTGAAGGATGCCCGGAAACGTCCCGTCCGCTCCTACAGCAAGGGAATGGTCCAGCGGCTCGGCCTGGCCCAGACCATGGTACACAATCCGGACGTGTACATTCTCGACGAACCCATGAGCGGACTTGATCCCATCGGCAGGGCCCAGGTCAAGGAGATCATCAGGGGTTTGAAGCGGGCCGGCAAAACGGTCTTTTTCAGCACCCACATAACCGGCGACGTCGAGGCAGTCTGCGACCGCCTGGGGGTGATCGTCAGCGGAAAAATCGAGGCGCTCGATACGGTGGAGAATATCCTCCGCAGTGGTGTCGAAGGGTATGAGGTTCGCCTGGAGGGCGTTCCCGATATGCATGAAGAGGGGATCGTGAATATCATGAGTGAAGCGGGCAGGTCGGCGTGGTATGTTCCGGCAGCCAAATTCAATACATTCATGCAGAGAGTGGGCGAACAGGCGGTCCAGGTAGCCGATATCGAGACCAAACGGCGGGATATCGAGAGCTTTTTCCTGGACATTGTCGGGAAAGGGCCATGAGGATAGCTAGGCCTTTCAGGATCGCGTTGCTGGTCTTTATTGTCCTTGGGGTGTATTATCCCGCGCTCTTCGCCCCGTTCTGTTCGGTTGACGATGACCGCATGATAACCTGGCTGTTGAATGTCGATCACGTCAACGTCGTCGATATCTTCATCCCGCACGGCAGCGGCTACTACTACCGCCCCCTGTTGTCGCTCCTGAACCTGCTCGACAAGTACGCCTGGGATCTTCAGCCCAGCTTCATGCACCTGCTGAACATGGTGCTGCATGCCACCAATGCGTTCCTGGTTTACCTGATTGCCGAGCGCCTGTCAGCGCTCAAACGGCTCGAATTGCCCTGGTTTCCCTTTGCCGCCGCCCTCCTGTTCGCCCTCCATCCGATCAACACGGAATCCGTTATCTGGATTTCCGGCAGGACCGACCTGCTGTCGGCCCTGTTCATCCTCTTGTCGTTTCTGGTGCTCTTATCGGCACAACAAAGAAAGTCAATAACGCTGATCTTCACGGCGGCGTTTCTGTTTTTTGTCTCCACCCTGGCCAAGGACAGTGCCATCTTCTTGTATCCCGGCATCCTTGCGTATCTGTATTGCACCACCCTGTATCGAAAGAAACAACGTGACATATCCTACGCTGTCGCTTCCATTGCCACCTTCACCTGCGTGCCCCTTGCCTATTTCCTGATCCGGCGCCTGGCTTTTTCCAAGGGCGATACCGGTATATCGACGGCTGTCCTGGGAGTCTCGGGCTCCTCGTTCGACCTGATGTTGAAGTTGAAAATCGTGCTGAAGGCACTCGGGTTCTAGCTCAAAAAGATCATCTGGCCGTTCCCGCTCAATTTCACCATCGTATCGGTTTCCGACTGGTACATCGTCCTCGGTGTGGCCGCCATGCTGCTTTTCCTCTGGCTGCTCTACCGTCGCAGCGTCATCGCTTCCCTTTATCTCATGGCCATTTGCCTGGTGCTGCCGGCGCTGCTCGTGCCCCTGGGCAAGATGGCCTGGACACCGCTGGCGGAACGCTACCTCTACATGTCGTCCGCGTTCTTTTCCATCGGCGTCTCGCTGTACGTATGCCTGCGCCAGCGACGCATGGTGACACAACCGCTCGTGATCCTTGTTCTCGCTCTTGGCTATGCCGGAATCGGCTATGCCTGTTATGACAGGGCCGTCATCTGGCAGGACAACTTAACCCTGTTCCAGGATTGCGTGAACAAGTCTCCGGGGTTTGCACCGGCCAGAAATGACCTTGCGGTGGCCTTACAAAAGAAGGGGCGTAACGAAGAGGCCCGTAAAATATTCCTTTCCGACAGTCTGCCCAATGA
>DAIERH010000298.1 GCA_027346925.1 Geobacter sp. | reverse complement strand
AATCCAAAATTCAAAATTGCGGCGACGTGCCGCACCACCGAGGTTGGTTGGCGCCGGAGATTGGGCTTGATTTTTTCCCTGCCTGGTATATCATTCGTAAAAATTTCCACATACCCAAAGGAGAGAAAATATGGCCAGCGAAAAGGTAATGGCATTCACAGACACGAATTTCGACCGGGAGGTCTTGCAGTCAGAAATACCGGTGCTTGTGGATTTCTGGGCCACGTGGTGCGCACCCTGCAAGGCGATTGCGCCGCTGGTGGATGCCGTGGCCGAAGAATACAGCGGCAGGGTCAAGGTCGGCAAGGTCAATGTGGATGAGAATCCCGCAACTCCCGGCAAATATGGTGTCCGTGGCATTCCAACCCTGATCCTGTTCAAGGGGGGGGCTGTCGTCGATCAAGTTGTGGGCGCCGTGCCCAAGTCCCAATTGGATGCGCTGATCACCAAGGCCCTGTAACATGAACCTCGACAGGCAGTTTTATCGCTATGTGCTGGCCCTTGTGATCGGGATCAGTACCCTGGTCCCGGCGCGATTGCAGGCGCTCCCCAACCCAGGTCAAGAGGCTCCGAATTTCAAGGTGGTCACCACGTCGGGACAGCCGGTCTCCCTGCGCAACTACCGCGGCTACGTGCTGGTGATGGATTTTTTCGCCACCTGGTGCCCGCCCTGCAGGGCTTCGATTCCCCATCTCATAGCCATGAACCGCAAGTACGGCAAACAGGGACTGCAGATACTCGGCCAGAGCCTGGACGAGGACGGGGAAGGGGTGGTCAAGTCGTTCATCGCCGAACAGCGCATCAACTACCCGGTTGCCCTGACCCCTGAAAAGGTCGCGGTTGACTACGGCATCAATTCCGTGCCGGTCATGTTCGTAATCGACAAGAACGGGAAGGTGGCCGAGGTGTACCGGGGATTCTCCGATGAGGTCGGCCGTTCCATGGAGAACCTGGTCAAGAGGCTCCTGGCGGAATAATGAGTAACTTTATTAATTTTGAATTCTTGATTTTGAATTGAATTCAAAATTGCTTTTCATACTCGACCTTCATCAAGCACAACCCGCAGGCCGGCGCCGTAACGCCGGCCTTTTTTCTGTCCCGGTTTTGCAGCAGCCAGGCCACGTGAAGCGGGCTGAACCTGCCACGCCCGATATCCACCAGCGTACCGGCCATGACCCGCACCATGTTTTTCAAAAAACCCTCGCCGACCACATCGATGATGACGAGATTGTCCGAGCGGCCGACAGTAACGCTGTCCACCCGGCGGACTGTGGTCCTGGCCGAGCAGTTGGAGGCACGGAACGCGGCGTAATCATGGGTGCCCGTAAAATGCCGCGCCGCCTCCGCCATGGCGCCAAGGTCGAGCGTTTCGCGGATGTGCCAGGCATGGAACCGGTGCAGTGGGGAACGCACCGGTTCCATGAGGATCGTGTAGCGGTAGTGTTTGGACAGGGCCTCGCCGATCGGCCTGAAGCCGGGGTGGACGTCGCTCGCGTCGCGAATGGCGATATCGGTGGGAAGGAAACGGTTGGTGCCCTCGACATAAGCCTTGAGCGGCAGGCTGGTCGTTGTCTGGAAGGCCGCCACCATGCCGCGGGCGTGGACACCGGCATCGGTGCGGCCGGAGGAGCGCAGCCGCACCTTTTCGCCCAGGAGCCGCAACAGGGCCTCTTCGATGACCTGTTGCACGGCCAAACCGTTTGGTTGTATCTGCCAGCCGGCATAGTTGGTGCCGTCGTATTCGATGGTCAGCTTGATGGTACGCATCGTAGTAACACCTGGATGAAATTGTGAATTTTGAATTCTTAATTTTAAATTAAAATCCCGTGTTTCAATCTAAAATTCACAATTCAGAATTTAAAATCGCCTTTTCAATATCCGCTGCATCAAGGTGGTATGCCCGGCGGCAAAACTCGCACCTCACCTCTGCCCCCTTCTTTCTACGACGGATATCGTCGAGCTCGTCCGGGCCGAGCGACAGCAGGGCGGCCTCGACCTTTTCCCGGCTGCACCCGCAACGGAAGAAGATGGCATGGGTCTCCAGCAGGGTGTAGGCAACCGTGCCGAAGATTCGAGCCATGAGCGCCTCGGGTCCCCCTGCGCGTATCAGTTCGGAGAGTGGCGGCAGTGACCCGATCTGCCCCATGATGGTTTCGATCTCCGTCTCATCGGCACCGGGAAGCGCCTGCACCAGGAAACCGCCGCACACGGAGACCTCGCCGCCGTCATCCAGGGCCGCACCCAGACCGACGGCCGACGGAATCTGCTCGGAATCGGTCAAATAATAGGCCAGATCATCGCCGATCTCGCTGCTGCGGAGTTGCACCATGCCGTGGTACGGCTCCCCCCCCAGGCCCAGGTCCCTGGTCACGGTCAGGAAACCTGCCCGGCCGAGCAGTCCCGGTACGTTCCATCTGCCCTCCAGCGGTGCCGCCTCGGCGGCCGGGTTGCCGGCACGGCCCCGCACCGCGCCATCGCTGTCCGCCTCGATGAGCAGTTTTCCCAGGGGACCGTTGCCCTCGAATTTGAGGCCGACCCGCTGTCCCGGTTTGAGCAGCGCGCCCATCAGGGCACCGCCTGCCAGCCCGCGTCCCAGGGCGATGCCGGCCGTGGGGGACGTTTGCTGCAGGGCGCATATTTCGCGGGCCAGGACCCCGGCGGAACAGGTCACCGCACGAATCCCCCCGGCCGTGCTCAACGCGCGGACGATACGGTCGTTCATAGGCAAGCCTCACAACAGAAATGTTACACATATCTC
>DAIERH010000297.1 GCA_027346925.1 Geobacter sp. | reverse complement strand
TCCGCAACCCGCCGCCATCACGGTTCTCGGCCCTGATCCTGCCGCCGTGCGCCTCCACGATCCCCTTGCAGATGGAAAGCCCCAGCCCTGTCCCGCCTGCCCCCTCGGGGACAGGGATGCGGTAGAACTTGTCGAAGACCCGTTTCAGGTCGTGCTCCGGCACGCCTGGGCCATGGTCGGCCACCTCCATCACCAGCCAGGATGCCTCGGTCCTGGCGGTAATCTCGATCGGACTGCCGGCCGGCGAGTACTTCAGGCAGTTCTCGATGAGGTTGACCAGCACCTGGGTCATCAGCACCAGGTCCATGGGCACCAGCGGCATGACCGGCAGCATCCTGAACACGACCTCCCGGTTCACGATGCGCGGCTCCAGCGCGGCCAGGGCGCACCCCACCAGGTCCTGCACGTCGCAGGGTTCCAGGTTCAACCTGACCGCTCCGGCCTCGATGCGGGTCATGTCCAACAGGTTGCCGACAAAGCGGTTCAGGCGCTCGGCCTCGCCACAGGCCGTGTCAAGCAGCTCGCGGCGCGCACGTTCACCGAGATGCGCACCCTCGTCCCTCAGGCTGGTGAGCACGCCGGTAACAGATGACAGTGGGGTGCGCAGGTCGTGGGAAATGGAGTTCAGGAGAGCCCGTTCCAGGTTTTCCCGGGCCTGGAGGATCTGGGCCTGTTCAGCCTGCCGGGAGAACTGCACCCGCTCCATGGCCATGGCGGCCTGGGTGGCAAAGGCGTCCAACAGGCGGCGGCTCTCGGTGGAACGGTAGTCCAGGTCGTTCTCCAGGCGCACCCCCATCACACCCAGCACGCTGGCCGGGGTCTGGAGGGGCAGATAGATCAACTCGGCCGATACGAGGGTATCGGTCCCGCGCCCGGCCGGATGGCGATTGCGGAAAGCCCAGTCGGCAACGGCCTGCTCCTTGATGTCCAGGGACAGCCCCTCGCTGGCCGCCATGAGGTCAAGCCGCTCCCCTTCTGGCAGGAACAGCCCCACCCTGGCGTTCAGGGCCTCCTCCACATTCCTGACAACGGCCTTCATGACGCTGCCTATATCCACGGCAGCGGCCAGGTCGCGGCTGAGATAGTACAGGCTTGCGGTCTGCAACTCGCGTATGCGCATCACCTCGGCCCGTTCCCGGGCCCGCGTCACCAGGGTGCTGATCACCACTCCCACGATGAACAGAGCGACAAAGGTGATGATATATTGGGTATCGGCCACGGCAAAGGTGAGGCGTGGCGGCACAAAGAAGAAGTCAAAGGCCAGCACTCCCAGGAAGGCGGTCAGGATTGCCGGTTTGCGGCCGAGGCGCACGGCGGCCACCACAACCGCCAGCAGGTAGATCATCACCATGTTGGTCGGCTCGAGGAACGGGGTGACGAGCGCGCACAGTGCGGATGCACCGGCAACGAGCATCAGACCGGCAGCATAGCCCCGGAATTCCAACGGCCGGTGCCTTTTTGCCGCCGGGGTTCCCTGGGGACGTTCTTCCCGGTCGAAGCTGACCACGACAACATCGATCACGCCGCTTAGCCGGATGATCTGATCCACGATGGGCGGACGCAGCAGCTCTTGCCAGCGGGGCTTGGTGGGCTTACCCACCACGATCTTGGTCACGTTGTGCCTCACGGCATAATCGATGGTGGCATCGGGGACCGAGGTAGCCGTGACGGTGGCCACCTGGGCACCCAGGCTTTCTGCCAGACGCAGGTCCCGCCAGACCCGTTCCCGGTTTTCCCGCACATGCCTGCTGCTGCCCGGCGTTTCGATGTACACCGTGAGCCATTGGGCCTTCAACTCTTCCGCCAGGCGGCAGGTGGCCCGGATCAGCTTCTCGCTGTAGGGACTGCCGCTGACGCAAACCATCACCCGTTCGGCGGCCGGCCAGGGTCCGGCGATGGCCTGGGTCTCCATGTAGGCCCGCATCTGATCGTCCACACGGGAGGCGGTGCGGCGCAGCGACATCTCACGCAGGGCCATCAGGTTGCCCGGCTTGAAAAACTTCTCCATCGCCTTGGCCGCCTGGTGGGGGATATAGATCTTCCCCTCGTTCAGGCGCTGGAGCAGGTCCTCGGGCGGGATATCCACCAGCCTGATCTCGAAGGCCGCGTCCAGCAGGCGGTCGGGAAGGGTCTCGCGCACCACCACGCCGGTGATCTGGGCCACCACATCGTTCAGGCTCTCGAAGTGCTGGATGTTGACCGTGGTGTAGACGTCGATGCCGGCCGCCAGCAGCTCCTCCACATCCTGCCAGCGCTTCTCGTGTCGCGAACCGGGTGCGTTGCTGTGGGCCAGTTCGTCCACCAGGGCGATCTGGGGCTTGCGGGCCAGCACCGCATCCAGGTCCATCTCGGGCAGCAGCACCCCCAGATAGGGAATCTCCTTACGGGGGATGATCTCCAGTCCTTCCAGCAGGGCATCGGTTTCGGACCTGCCGTGGGACTCCACATACCCCACCACCACGTCCCGCTCGTCCCTCTTGCGCTGGCGGGCAGCCTCCAGCATGGCGTAGGTCTTGCCCACGCCGGCGGCATAACCGAGGAATATCTTGAGTTTGCCCCGGCCCTCTTCGGCCGCGGCCTCTTCAGCCTGGGCCAGCTTGAGCATCGCCTCGGGAGAGGGGCGTGTATCGTCGTTGTCGGTCATTGCCTGAGTTTATCCAATTCCGTGTTCAACACAAGCACATTCACGCGCGGCTCTCCCAAAAAGCCCAACTGGCGCTCTTCGGTGGCTTGTGTGACAGCCGTTACCACCGTCGCTTCAGATATGCCGCGCGCCCTGGCAACACGGGG
>DAIERH010000296.1 GCA_027346925.1 Geobacter sp. | reverse complement strand
CCGGCCGCCTCCTCGATCAGGAAGCGCCGCTCCTCGGGCCGGGAGTGCAGGATCTGGCCGATCTTGCCCTGTTCGATGATGGAATAGGCGCGGGTGCCGACGCCGGTATCCATGAACAGTTCGGTGATGTCCAGCAGCCGGCAGGGGGTCTTGTTGATCAGGTAATCACTCTCGCCGTCCCGGTACAGGCGGCGGGTAAGCTGGATCTCCGCGTAGTCCAGGTACTTGGCCGGCGCCCGGCCGTCCCCGGTGGAGAAGGCCAGCGATACCTCGGCCATGCCCAGGGGCTTGCGCGAGTCGCTGCCGGCGAAGATCACGTCCTCCATGGCCTTGCCGCGCAGGTTCTTGGCCGACTGCTCCCCCATGCACCAGCGGATGGCGTCCACGATGTTGGACTTGCCGCAGCCGTTGGGACCGACCACGCCGGTCACCTCCTGCTGGAAGTCAAGCACCACCTTGTCGGCAAAGGATTTGAAGCCGGATATTTCGAGGCGTTTGATTTTCATGGAATTCGGTACTTTAGCAGAGGCGGCGAAGTGATGTCCAGCGGGATGTTATGGCAATCAGGGGTGGTACGTTATGGTTTGGCGGAAAGTGGGGTTATCGGCTACGCCCGAGTTGCGGAGCGGCCGAGACGCCATCAGGGGGCGGTCACAGAGAAACACCGCCGTTAAAAGGGACGACGTCAGACCTCTATCCTGAATTCCGCACCACCCTCGATGTTGCGCACGGTAAGATAGCCATGCATGCTCCTTCTGATGATCGTGTTGGACATGTACAGTCCGACACCGGTCCCTTTGTCCGGGCCCTTGGTGGTAAAATACGGTTCGAAGATTTTATCCATGATTTCTTCGGGTACGCCCCCCGCGTTGTCGGCGATGGTCACCACGGCCCTGTCGTTTTCCTTGAACTGGGTGATCGTGACAACCCTCGGCTTATCTTTTTTGCGTTCTTCAAACGCATCCCTGGCATTAAGGAGGATATTGAGGATGACCTGGGAATATTCATTCGGATAGCCCGTTATAGAGGCATCGTCCCTTGCGTTCACTTCGACCTTTATGCCCAGCGATTTGAAGTTCTCCTGAACCAGGGACAATGTCTTGACAACGATCTGCCTGACCTTGAAGCTGACCATTTTTTTATCCGGTTTGAAAAAATCCCTGAAGTCGTCAATGGTCTGGGACATGTGGAAGATGCTTTCCATGGCTTTAGCGACGCTGTCTTCAAGGTATCCCCTATCGAATTTCCCGGTTTCATACTCGAGCAGCATATCCTGCACGATCATCCCGACCGAATTGAGCGGCTGCCGCCATTGGTGCGCTATGTTGCTGATCATCTCGCCCATTGCCGCCATGCGGCTCTGTTGCAGGAGCAATCGATCCTTTTCACGGAGGGTTTCCAGGACCCGCAGGCGCTCCATGGTTTCCTCCCTCAAGGCCTGCTCCGCTTCCCGGTGACGGGCATCCCTGTCAATATTGTCAAGGGCAAAGGAGATGTCCGCGGCCATCCGTTGCAGCAGGTCAATCAGCTGCTCCTGGAAAAAATCCGCTTCAACGGCATACATCGCCAAGGCGCCGATTGCCTTGCCGTTGGATTTCAGGGCAATGGCAGCTGATGAGTGGTAACCGCGCCGTAATGCCTCCTCACGCCAGGGGGCGAAACGGGGGTTGGTCATCATTTCGTTGCAGATGTGAAAATTCCCGTCGCGGATGGCGGAACCAACGGGTCCCAGCCCCTCCGGCTCTTCCCTGATGGAGACCCGGATGTCGTCGAGATACCCCGCGGTCTCGCCGCTCCACGCCACCGGTTTCACCATCCCGGATGCCTCGTCCACGAGTCCGATCCAGGCCATCCGGAATCCGCCATGCTCGATGACGACCCGGCAGATCTCCTGAAACAGGGAGTTGCGATCCGAAGAGCGGTTAATGGCCTGATTGGTACCGCTTAAGACCGAGTAGAGCCGGTTCAGGCGTGCTATCATCTCCTCGGCCCGTTTGTATGCGGTAATGTCAAGGGTAGTGCCGATAAAGCGGACCGGGTGCCTCGCCTCATCGTAAAATACCCGCCCCCGTGCCGCAATCCAGCGTTCTTCACCATCCCTGGCTCCAAGAGTGCGAAACTGGGCGCTGCATTCACCCCCGCTCTCCGGCCGGAGCGCATTCGCCAGGATTTGATCCACCCGTTCGCGGTCGGCGGGATGGAGCCCGCGGATAAAAAATTTGTAGTTCCATTGCGTATCCGCGGGAACCTCGAAATGCGTCTTGAACATGTCCGATCCGATCATTTCACCCGTCTGCGGGTAGTAATCAAACATGCCGAGATCCGTCGATTCAATGGCCAGCCGCTGACGATCCTCACTGTCTTTGAGCGCCACCGCGGTTCTTTGCCGGACTGCGATCTCCTCCTGCAGGCTGGCGATGGTCCTGGCCAGGTCACCGGTCCGCTCCGCGACCCGTTCCTCCAGCAGTTCCCTGGCCTGACGCACCTCCTCCTCTATCCGTTTGCGCTCGGTGATATCCCTGACAAGCTTGACACCGGCGACGATCTCCCCTGATGGAGCGCGGAGCGGCGAGGCGGTAATCTCCGTAGGGACCGTCTTGCCGGCCATCAGGGTCGTTTTTTCAATGGTGTGAACCTTGCCGTCACGATACGCCATCTCCACCGGGCAATCCGCACAGACCGCATCCTTGTGCCCAAAGGCACGATAGCAATATTCCCCCAGATGGCTTCCCCCGATCAAGTCCTGGTGAATCGGGTTCTGGTAGAGAACCTTGAACTCCCGGTCCTGGATACAGAATCCCTCCCCTATGGCC
>DAIERH010000295.1 GCA_027346925.1 Geobacter sp. | reverse complement strand
GTTGCCGTAGGAGACCTCCTTCACCCCGGGTATGCCGCGGATGCGCTCCAGGTATGAGAGGGGAAGGGGGAAGACGAGGGAGATGGCGTTGCGGGTGACCAGGCGGGTGGCGGAGGAGCGCTCCACCCCCAGGTACCAGAGCCCCACCAGGGTGCGCAGCATGCCGAAGGCCAGGATGGCGATGGCAACGCCGACCACGGTCAGGGCTGTACGCAGGCGGTGGCGGAAGGCGTTCCGGATGATGAGCTTGAGGATCATGACATTATTGGGTCAACACCCCTTTTTCCAGGTGCCTGATGCAATGGGCCTTGTCCGCCGCGCGCGGATCGTGGGTCACCATGATGATGGTCTTGCCGAACTCCCGCACCAGCCGGGCCATGAGGTTCAGGATATCCTCGGCCGAGACCCGGTCCAGGTCGCCGGTCGGCTCGTCCGCCACCAGGATGGCCGGGTCGCTGACAATGGCCCGGGCAATGGCGACCCGCTGCTGCTGGCCGCCGGAAAGCTGGGAAGGGTAATGGTCCATGCGGTCGGTCAGGTTGACCACACCCAGGGCAAGCTCCACATGCTCCCTTCGCTCCCTGCGGGACAGAGGGGTGAGGAGGAGGGGGAGTTCCACGTTTTCGAAGGCGGTCAGAACCGGCATCAGGTTGTAGAACTGGAAGATGAACCCGACGTTGGCGCTGCGCCAGTGGGCCAGATCCGCATCCGACAGGGCGGTGATGTCCACCCCTCCCACCCGGATCGCCCCGCTGTCCGCCTTGTCGATGCCGGCGATCAGGTTGAGCAGGGTGCTCTTGCCCGACCCGGACGGTCCCATGAGCGCCAGGAACTCCCCGTCGGGGATGGTGAAGGATATCCCCTCCAGCACCGGGATGACCTGGTTCCCGCGACGGTACGACTTGGAGAGGTCGTTGATCTCGACTATGGGTGGTCTGCCGTTTTCCATAAAACCATCACAGCATGATTAGATAGAATGAAATCTTTTGCCAAGAGTCCCCCCTTTGGAAAAGGGGGATTTGATTCACCTACTTCTCCGCCGTCTTGATCCGTGTGCCGTCCTTCAACCGCTCCAGGGGTTTCAACGCCACCTTGTCCCCGGCCTTGACACCGGCCAGGATCTCCACCTGGTCGCCGATGCGCCCCCCCACGGTCACGGGGGTTTCCTTCACCCGCTCCCCCTTGATCAGGTAGATGCACTCCCTGTTATCGCGCTTGACCAGGGCGGCCGGATTGACCGCTGTACGCGGCCGTTTCTCGTCCGCCTTCACCGCACGTTGCAGGAATGCCACACGGGCGCTCATCTCCGGGAGTATGCGGCTGTCCTTGTCGTCAAAACCCACCTTGACCAACACGGTGGCCTTGGAGCGGTCGGCTGTGGGAACTATCATGTGTACCCTGCCGCTGAAACGGGTCTCGGGCAGGGCATCGAGCTGGATCTCGCACGGCTGATCCTTCCTGACCTTTTCCAGGTTGGACTCGGAGACGTCCGCCTCCACCTGGAGCGACCCCATGTCCGCCATGGTCACCACCGCCGCCTTGGCGTTGACGGCGGCGCCGATGGGGGTGACGATGTCTCCCAAGTCGGCGTCCTTGGTCAGTACCACGCCGTCGAAGGGGGCGCGAATGAGGGTGTATTCGATGGCCACATCGGCACCCTGGAGCGCGGCCCGGGCGGCATTGACCGCCGCAACGGCACCGTCCACCCCGGCCCGGGCCTTCCGGTACCGCGCCTCGCTGGCATCAAGGTCGGCCTGGGCCACGACCCCCTCGGCCAGCAAATCCTTGTTGCGGTTGAAGGCGAGGGTGGCGTCCTTCAACTCCGCCTCGGCCTGCTCCCGCGTGGCACGGGCGTTCACCAGATTGGCCGCGGCCTGGGCCCGGGTCGCCGTCACATCCTCGTTCTCCAGGCGCGCGATGACCTCCCCTGCCCGGACCCGGCTCCCCTCCTCAACCCCGAGCCAGACCAGGCGGCCGGTCGCCTTGGCGGCTACCGCCGACTTGCGCTGGGCCACCACGTACCCGCTGGCGTTCAACAGGGTAAAGGTCTGGGAGGGATAGACCAGGGAAACTGTCGCCGTTTCCACCTCAACCCGCGGGGTAAAGAGTCCTTTCGCGGCGAGGCCCGCGATCAGTACGGCACCCGCGGCCCCCAGCCACCAGACCAGCCGCTTGCGACGCCGGCCCGGCCGGTAACCGGCGGCTGTCTTGTCGATTCGCAACCCCTTAAGGTCTTCATCTGCCATGTACCGTCACTCCCCCGGGATTTTCCGGCATACTAACCATTGAACCCGCGTTGCGCATGGTAATGTTTACACCCTGAATACGATAAAATCAAACGAATCGCAAAAAACTCCTAACCCGCCACATACCCCGGTTGCCATCCCGCGATCCTCGGCTAAACTTATACTTTTACATACTTCCCTTCCCCCCATTTCGCCGAAACAGAAATATCAGACACAGGAGGAATAACCATGATCACCTTCCACGTCAACGGTAAACGGCATGCCGTGGAGCTCAACCCGGACACCCCGCTCCTGTGGGTGCTGCGCGACCATCTCAAGCTGACCGGCACCAAGTTCGGCTGTGGCGAGGGGCTGTGCGGCGCCTGCACGGTCCACATCGACGGCCGGGCGCAGCGTTCGTGCATCACCCCCATCAAGGATGTGCAGGGCAAGCGGATCACCACCATCGAGGGGATCGCAGCCGGCCACCCGGTGAAAAAGGCCTGGCTTGCGGAAGAGGTCTCCCAGTGCGGCTACTGCCAGCCGGGACAGGTCATGAGCGCCGTGGCACTGTTGCAGCAGAAGCCCCA
>DAIERH010000294.1 GCA_027346925.1 Geobacter sp. | reverse complement strand
TGACCACCTCGAAACCAACCGATTCAACCGCCTTCGACAGCCGTTCCTCCCCCGTGCGCGACACCACCAGGGCCTGGAGATCCCAGGTCTCGGCCTCCTCGGTCAGTCCGTAGACCGCCAGCCGTTCCAGCAGGTAATGCTCATCCACCGGCATGGTGAAAAAGCCGGCCACCGGGAAGACGCCACCCAGCTTACCCTTTTCGCTCAGGTATACCGGCAGCACCGGGAAGTTGCGGATGGCCGGATCATTCTTGATCCTCAGCAGCAGGCCCCAGCCGTCATCCGAAAACGGGGAGATGTCCAGGATGATCCCCAGGGGGCGACCCTCGGCGAGGTTGTCGATCGATCCGAGACGGCTGCGGTACCCACCGGCCTCCAGATAGGAGGTGATGACCTGTTCGCGCCCCTCGCCCGGCTTCACGCCGAGAATCCACAATTCCCTGTTGTTATCGGCTTTGAGTGCCATTGCAGCTCCTGTATGCCCGACGGTAGATATGCTCTCTTAACAGAATTTTACCTGAAAAACCATAGTAAACAGCCCCCGCCCGGTTGGCCGGCAAAGGTTTCCCCGTTGGCGGCGGCAGGAGGCGTTTCCGGTATTCCTGCCGCCTGGCTCAGGCGTAGCGTTCCAGCACCCGTTCGATGATGTTTGTGGTGGATTTGCCGTCCACAAAGGGCACCAGTTCCACCCGGCCGCCGTAGGCCTCCACCACTTCCCTGCCCACCACTCCCTCGGGGGTATAGTCCCCCCCCTTGACCAGGATATGGGGTTTCAGTTGCGTAATGAGCGCCAGGGGGGTGTCGTCGTCGAAAAGCACCACGTAATCGATGCAGTCCAGGGCCGCCAGGATATGGGCACGCTCGTCCTCTCCGATCAGGGGGCGTTTCTCCCCTTTCAGGCGCCGCACCGAGGCGTCGCTGTTCAGTCCCAGCACCAGCAGATCGCCCAGGCCGCGGGCCTTTTGCAGGTACTTGACATGCCCCGCGTGGAGCAGATCAAAGCAGCCGTTGGTGAAGACGATCCGCTTGCCGCGGCCTTTCTCGGCCGCGATGATAGCGGTCAGCACGTCCAGGTTCTTGATCTTTGAGTCGCTGTCCCTGTGAGTTTGCGCCACGGCGTCGATGATCTCGGCCGGCGAGACGGTTGACGTGCCCAGCTTGGCGACGGCGATGCCGGCGGCGGTATTGGCAAGGCGGGCCGACTCGCTCATCCCCAGCCCGGCGGCCATGCCCACGGCAAGCGATGCCAGTACCGTATCCCCGGCGCCCGAGACGTCGAAGACCTCCCGCGCCACCGTGGGGATATGAACCGCCTCGCCGGAGCGGGAAAAGAGCGACATCCCCTCCTCGCTGCGGGTGATCAGCAGGTGGTCAAGCCCGGCGGTGTCCATGATGACCCCGGCGGCCCGTTCCAGCGATTCCAGATCGCGGATGGCCACCCCGGAGGCGATCTCGGCCTCCCTGCGGTTGGGGGTCAGGATGGTAACGCCGCGATAGCGGGCGAAGTCGCTTCCCTTGGGGTCCACAAGCACCGGGATGCCACCCTGGCGCGCAGCGGCGATGGCGGTTTCGATCACCCGTTGGGTCAGGACCCCCTTGTGGTAGTCGGACAGCAGGATGACGCCGAATGTTCCCGCATTGGCGGCGATCCAGCGGCAGATATGCTCCTCCATTCCGGCCGAGAGTGGTTCGCGCGTCTCCCGGTCGATGCGGACGATCTGCTGATGGGCGGCCACCACCCGTGTCTTGCGGCTGGTACGACGGCCGGGGTCGCGAAAGATGGCGTCACCGGTAATGGCGAGCCTGTCTAACTCCTCAATCAGCGCGCCGCCGTTCTCGTCCTGCCCGACCACTGAGCAGACCGACACCCGCGCCCCCAGGGCGGCCAGGTTGTTGGCCACGTTGCCGGCCCCCCCCAGGCGCAGCTCCTCGCGCTGGACATCCACCACCTGCACCGGGGCCTCGGGCGAGATCCGCTCCGCCTTGCCCCACAGGTACTCGTCCAGCATCAGGTCGCCGATCACCAGGCAGCGGATCTGGCCGATGCGGTTGAAGAGGGATTCGATCGTCTTGCGTTCCATTGGTTTCCCCTGTAGGGGCAACCCCATGTGGTTGCCCGGATTTTGGGCGGCCACGTGGGGCCGCCCCTACATTTTCATCCTGTCCAGTATCCCCGCCGCCAACAGCGGGATCATGATCTCGTGGTGGCCCGTGATGGTCAGGCCCCGGCTGTCGCCGGCAGTGGGGCGCCGGACCACGTTCTGCAGGGGACGGTAGTGCTGGGTCATGTCGAAGTTGGCGGTGGTGAAGTGGTCCACGTGGAAGCCCATGTTCTGTGCGATGGAGAGGGCCTTGAGGAACACCTCCGGCATGATCACGGCGCTGCCGATGTTGATAAACACCCCGCCGTCGCCCAGGGTGGAGACCACCTGTGTGAACAGCCGGAAATCGGTGAAGCTGGCTTGGCCCAGTACCGCCCCGTCGGCAGCCGGGTGCTGGTGGATGATGTCGGTGCCCACGGCCACGTGCACGGTGGCCGGGATGCCCTTCACGTAACAGGCGGCCAGCAGGCTCGCGTCGGCGTGGGGATTGCCGTTATTCACGATGAAGCGCCCCAGGGATTCGCCGTAGCCCAGGCCCTCGCTAACACCGGCCTTGAGCGCAGCGTTGATGTCGCGGCCGGTCTCCTCGGCCATGCCGAAGGTGCGCTGTCGCGCACGGGCTCGCGCCAGGCCATGGAGGACGCCCTGCGCGTGATCGACCGCAACGGCCGCCACCTGCAGGGCATCCTCGACGACATCCTCGATGCCAGCCGCCTCGACGCCGG
>DAIERH010000293.1 GCA_027346925.1 Geobacter sp. | reverse complement strand
CTTTGTTCCACAAATGTTGTAATACTTTTTTCAAAAAAGTATTCATCAGTAACATTTTAACACAAACCCCACTGACAGGAGATAATTGCCTCATGGTCATTTACACCACACCCGATTGGCCTCGATCAGTGGCGTGCCGCCACCCATGAAAGGGTCGGCGATGGCGATCCCCTTGAAGTCTTTGGCGGAGAAAAACGCCTCTTTGAGTGGCCGGTTGCCGTACTCGGAGAGGATCAGGCCCCGGAACAGTGTCCCCGGTCGCCGGGCAAACCACTTGTGCACGGCGATGATGGGCCGGTAGTTCTGCTGGATCTGTTTTTCACGCAGGGCCAGAGAGGATATAAAAGGAATGTCGAAATGGGTTTCTATGGGCATGGGTGATAAAGAGCCTTATTGATTTGTTGGAGCTGCACTGACGATTCAAATGCCTTGCAAGACCGCCTCGGCGGAGTTCATCACCCCTCCTCCACCGCCTCCCACGCCTGCTCCATAATCCTCCGAAACGCCTCACCGGTGGTTGCCCACTCCACCACATCCACGCGAAAGGGGAGATTCGACTCGGCAAAGGCGTCCTTCAGGGCGGCCAGCTGTCGGAAATCAAGCGCTGTCTCCCCCATGATCACCAGGTCGAGATCGGAGAACTGTTTGGCGTTTCCCTGCACGCGGGAGCCGAAGGCGCGCACCGTGCGTCCGGGAACGTGGAGCCGGAGGATGCGGCGCACCTCGGCCAGCTGTTCCGGTGCAAGGTCAAGCATGGCGTGTCTTCAACCGGGTCAGAAGATCGGCGGCATCGGCGGCGAAATCGGAGAGGATCGCGTAGACCTCCCGCGCCTTTTCCTCGTCGTAGGTATGGGAGGTGATGTTACGCTTGTCGCGGTAGTCGAACCAGCGCTCGGGTGCGGCGATCAGGCCGCGTTCGGCCCCCACGCGGATCACCTCCTTGAACGGCAGGTGATCCACTTCCTCCCGGGTGGGGAGTTCCTGTTCCAACTGGCGTTTCAGCATCTTGAAGGCCAATTCGTAGGTGTACTCGAAGCGCTGGATACAAGCGTCGCGGATGTCCTCGTCGCCGGGCACGGCCCGGCTGCGATCAAGCACCTTTTGCAGCGAGGTCAGGGCTTTTTCGTACGAACTGAAGTCCAGTGTCATGATGGTGGCCTCCAAAAAAATTCGGTGCTGCTACAATACACGTCCGAACCACGCCATGCAAACCCCTTTCACACCCCCTGACTCACCGGCAGCACCACCGTGAATACCGCCCCCTGGCCCGGTTCGCCACCCACGCGGATCTCGCCGCCGTGGTCCCTGACGATGCCGTAGGAGACCGCCAGTCCCAGACCGGTGCCGTCGCGCTTGGTGGAAAAGAAGGGGGTGAAGATCTTCTCCCGCTGGTCCGGGCCGATGCCGGGGCCGCTGTCGGCCACGGTCACGCTTACCTGGTCCAGGCCCAGGAAGGTATCGAGCGACAGGGTGCCGCTTCCCGCCATGGCCTGAAGGCCGTTCACGATCAGGTTGGTGAAGACCTGCCGCAGTTGGTCCTCGTCCCCTTCGATGGCAATCTCCCGGCCCTGGTAGCCGCGCACGATGGTGCAACCTTCCAGGGGGACCTGATGGCCGATCTGGTCGAGGATGCCGTCCAGGAGCGCCCCCAGCGAAAACAGGCACGGACGCTTCGCGTCGCCGCGGGAGAAGGTCCGCAGGTTGGCCACGATGCGCTCGATCCTTCCCACCTGCCGCATGATGGTCTCCACCTCTTCATGTCCGGGCGCATCGGGGGCGTCCGCCATCTGCAGCAGTTCGGCGTTGCCGCGGATGATGGCCAGGGGGTTGTTGATCTCGTGGGCCACGCCCGACGCCAGCATCCCGAGCCCCACCAGCCTCTCGGCCCGCGCCAGCTCCTGCTGCGCCACCAGGAGCAAGCGGTTCCTGTCCTCCAGTTGGGCGGTGCGCTGCGCCACCTTCTCTTCCAGGGTGTGGTTCAGGGCCATGTTTTCGCTTTCGCGCTCGATCAGGCGATGCTTCATCATGTTGAACTCTTCGGCAAGAACGGCGATCTCGTCATGGCTTCCCAGAACGATGTCGGGAAGGTATTCGCCCAAGGCGATGCGGCGCGCCCCTTCCTCAAGCTCCCTGATAGGCCGTGCCAGGCTGGTGCCCAGCCAGGCCGAAAGCAGGGCTCCGATAATGGTGACAAAGATCAGAATGCCGGAAAATATCAGGTTGATCTGGGCACGCAACTCCAGGAACTGCGGCTCCGCCCCCCCGGGGCTGCTGCCGATGGCCTGGTGCATCTGGGCAGAAAAACGGGTGATGATGATGGACGAGCCGATGACCCAGAAGATTGTCATTGCGGTGATCAACGGCACCAGATTGGCCATGATCAGCTTCATCCGGATGGAGTAGCGCAAATAGCCTCTCATGGGCGTCGTTCATCCAACCCGTACTCGCTGATCTTGCGGTCCAGGGTCTTGCGCGAAAGGCCCAGGATCTCGGCCGTGCGGCTCTTGTGGAAACCGGTCTCCCTCAACACGGCCGTTATGTGGCGGCGCTCCACCTCGTCCAGGGACACCAGGGGCGGTGAGCCTGCCGGTGCGGGAGCTTCCTTGCGCCCCCCCAGGGGGAGGAGCCCGGCGCTGATCATGCCGTTTTTGGCCAGGATAACGGCCCGTTCGATGACGTTTTCCAGCTCGCGCACGTTGCCGGGCCAATCGTACCGTACCAGCGCCTCAAGGGCCGCGTCGTCGATGGCGCGCACCTCCTTCTTCATCCTGCGGGCCGCGGTCTCCAGGAAGTGCCGCGCCAGCGGCTCGATGTCCTCGCGTCGCTCCCTGAGGGGGGGGAGGT
>DAIERH010000292.1 GCA_027346925.1 Geobacter sp. | reverse complement strand
GGCCCCAGGGCCTCCTCGATCCGCCTCAGGTCAAACCCCTCGATGACCCTGCCATAGATCATGAAGGTCGGGGTGGAGCTCACCTTGTTGTTTTTGACGATCTCCATCTGCTCCTCCAGCAGCTTGATCCCCTTTGGCGTGGCGCCGAGGCTCTTCTTGCCGTCCAGGCTGCCCGACATGACCTCGTGATAGGCCTTGGCCGGATCATGCTGGGAGAGGATGTAGCGGGCCTTTTCCATGGCCTTGGGATGCATGGGGAGCGGATGGAAGTAGACATAGCGGGTGACGTCGTTCCTTGCGTCGAAATACTTCGATGCCTTGCGGCAAAAGGGGCAGTCGGGATCGGTGAATTCGATGACCATCTTGGGGCCGGAGCCGATAACCAGCGCCTTGCTGAAATCGATCTCCGCTGCGATCGCGGGGGCGGTACCCCAGAGGCCCGCCACGATCGCCAGCGCTGCCAGCATTTTGAACATGATTGACGCCCTCCTCCTGTTTCTCGTGATCGCCATCCTCAACAGGCTCCGGCCTCGCCCTGGCAGGGGAGCAGGGCGATGAACTCGCTCCCCTTGCCGATCTCGCTCGCGGCCCAGATCACCCCTCCCATGCCTTCCACCGCCATCTTGCAGTAGGCCAGTCCAAGCCCCGCGCCGCCCCGCTCCCTGACGCTGGTCCCCCGGGCCTGGACAAACCGTTCGAAGATGTTGCCCAGCTCTTCGCTCGGGATGCCGTTGCCCGTGTCCCGGACGCTCAGGCGAACCAGGCAGCGCTGTGCGGCAAACCCGCCCGGTATCCTGGCATAGGGGGGGATAACCGAGCGTTGCGCGTCGCAATCCCTGGTGCGCCGGCAGGAGAGGACGATCTCGCCCCCTTCCGGGGTGAACTTGACGGCGTTGGCCAGGAGGTTGGCGATGACCCTGGTGAGGGCGGTCCGGTCAACGGCGACCAGCGGCAATTCCCGCCCCAGGTCGAGCGACAGCTTGATCTGCTCGTGTTCCGCCACCCTGGCGAACTTGTCGGCCACCGCCTTGACGATGTCCGCCGGGTTATGGTCGCGGATGTTCATCTGCATCCGGCCCGCCTCGAAACGGTGGATATCCAGCAGGTTGTCGATCATGGCCACCACTTCGTTGCAACTGTCGATGGCGGACTGGAGGTATTCGGCCTGTTCCGCGTTGACCGGCCCCAGGCGGCCTTCGCGCACGATATCGATGGAGCCGACCACGGCGGTGATCGGGTTCTTCAGGTCATGGGAGAGCATGGAGACGAAGTCTGCCTTTTCCTCCTCCAGGCGCTGTTTCTCCCGCACCGCCCGGCGATAGGCCAGGGCCCTGGCCACCCGCGGCAGCATGTCGTCAAGGGTGAACGGCTTGGGAAAGTAATCCAAAGCCCCGGATTTCATGCACTCCACCGCCAGATTCTCGCTGCCGTGGGCGGTCATCATGATGACCGCCACGTCGCTGCCCGACTCGCGGATGCGCTGCAGCACCTCGACCCCCCCCATGCGCGGCATCCTGAAATCCAGCAGCACCAGGTCGAACTCCTCCTCCGCCAGGATGGCCAGGGCCTGGTCGCCGTCCTGGGCGCACACCGTCCGGTAGCCTGCGTCCTCCAGGTGAAGCTTGAGGATCAGGGCAATATCCGGCTCGTCGTCGACAATCAGGATCCGTTCGGCGGCTTGTGCTTTCACGACCCCTCCTTGAGCGGGTTGGCAAGGAACGCCTCGGCGAGGATCAGGTCCTCGGGGGTGGTAATCTTGATGTTGCGGTAATCACCTGCCACGACGCGGATACAGCCGCCGTTATGCTCCACCAGTGCAGCATCGTCGGTCCCCATGAATCCCTCCCGTTCCGCGGCCAGATGTGCCGCGTATATGCGGTCGAAACGGAAGGTCTGGGGGGTTTGGGCCTGCCAGAGGGTCTCCCGCGGGGGGGTAGCGATGACCACGCCATCACGCACGGTCTTGATGGTGTCCTTGGCGGGCACGGCCACCAGGGCCCCGTCGCAGGCTTGGGCAACATCGATGGATTCCCGCAGCAGGTCGGGGGTGATGAACGGCCTGACGCCGTCGTGGATCACCACCACGTCAGAGGCAGCGGCCCGCCGGCCGATGGCGTTGAGCCCGTTCATGACCGAGTTCTGGCGTTCCTTCCCGCCGGCGACGATCTCCACCACCTTGCGGAAGCCGTTAGCAGCCACCACCTGCTCGCGGCAAAAAGGGATCTCGTCGGCCGGGATGACCAGGTAGATGGCATCGATTCGGCTGCATTGCTCGAAGACCGAGATGGTGCGGGCCACGATGGGCAGTCCGCCCAGGGCCAGGTACTGCTTGTTGATGGAGGCGCCCATGCGCTTGCCCATGCCGGCGGCCGGGATCAGGGCGAATGTGGAGAATGGGGTCATGGTTCCTCGTCTGTTATGCGCGTTTGCGATCATAGGTGATCGTAAACCCAACCACCCCCAACCCCTCCTTAAGTAAGGAGGGGGACCGATTCCCCTCCTATTTTAGGAGGGGCCAGGGGTGGTAAGGTTTCATGGTTCCTCTTTGGTCAGCGCCGCCGCGGCCCAGCGGATGGCTTCGCACAGTGCGGGCAGTTCGTGATCGGAAATGGTACGGATATCCAGCAGAAAGCGGTCGCGGTTGATGCGCCCCACAACCGGCACCACGGCCCGCCGCAGGGTCGCCTCGATCTGCTGGGGCGAGGCGCCGGCAATCTTCACCTCGATGAGTGTCGTGGGTAATTGTAGCAGAGGAAACGAGCCGCCGCCAGCGTTGGATTCGCCCCGGTGTTTCACCAGCGTCACCGCCGGTGGTAACATGCGCCGGAAGCGCCGCGTCAGCCGGT
>DAIERH010000291.1 GCA_027346925.1 Geobacter sp. | reverse complement strand
TTGAGTTTCGCCCGGTGGGCGTAACGCAGATCCTCGAATGTGGCGTCGCCGCTGAAGCAGGACAGGATCTGGATCCCCAGCCGGTCGAACAAAGGCAGCATGCCCCACAGGTCGCCGGCGATGTTATACTCGCCGATCAGGTTGATGGGGTATTCGCCCAGTGACGGCGGCTCGGCCGTGCCGATCACGTGCTTGAACAGGATCTCGCCCGCCAGGCGGTTGCCGATGTTCTTGTCGCCGATGAAGCCGGGGGTGTTGACCGGGATCAGGGGGATGGCGACCTTTTCCTGGGCCGCATTGCAGACCGCCTCCACGTCGTCGCCGGTCATGGCGGTGACGCAGGTGGCGTAAACGAAGATCGCCTTTGCCTCGGGGTACCGCCCCGCCAGATCGATGATTGCCTTGTACAGCTTCTTTTCGCCGCCGAAGACCACGTCGTTTTCCAGCATCTCGGTGGTGAAACCGCGCCGGTAGAGTTGCGAGCCGCTGGAGCGGGCGCCGCGGTTGTCCCAGGAATTGCCGGCGCAGGCGATGGGGCCGTGCACCAGATGGATCACGTCGGTGATCGGCATCAATACCACCCGGGCGCCGTCATAGGCGCAGGAGCGTTCGGTCCCCTCGCCCGGTTCGGACTTCTTGCAGAACTTGGGCGCGCCCTTGTCGTGGGTTTCGCATTCGGTTGTGTCGTACCAGTCGGGCTTTGCCATGATATCCCTCACCTGTTTCCGTGGTGAGTCCTCGTGAGCACCGTAAGCAAAAAGGCGCCCCATGATTGAAAATGGTTGGCGCCTTTGCCAAGGTGTAGTCGCGAAAACCGTGTTGTGTCAGCTAAACAGCATTTGGCGTGCCAATAGTGAAAATATTGATATCATGCTGATTGTGTGATGGTTTTGTCGCTAGGTTTGTGGATGGGTTGAGGTGGTGCTCATTTATTATGCATGGTCTTGCCCAATAAACATGAGGCCACCGCTCATAGTCCGACAGAACCGGCAGCCTGTGGAGGGGGGAAGGGGAAATCATCCGAAGCGGTAGAGTTGCCGGCCGTCCTGGTACAGCTCGATCGGGCCGTCTTGGGAGACCTTGACCACCTTGCCGAAAAAGGAGGCGGCGCTGGCTGCCGTGGTCCGGCCCCCGCCGGTGACCACTTCCCGCGCATGGGAGGTGTCGAAGATGAAACCGGTCTCCATCAGCCTGCCTTTTGTGCTGAAGACCGTCATGCCGTCCGCCGAGAGGATGCGCAACAGGAGCCCGCCCCGCACCCCGTTTCCCCGGCCCCGCCGAGCAGGGAGCGGATGTTCCCCCTGATGGCATCGAATACGGAAATCGGCATGGTCGCTCCTGATGGATGATTGAGCACTGATGAAGAGTGTAGCAGATGATCGGGGTGAATGACGATACCTGTTCCGGCCATCGCTGCTGCAGCGGGATGTTATCGTCCGGGGACCAGGGCCGCCCACCAGGAAGCCAGCACCACCAGAGCGCAGAGCAATGCCAGGAGGGCGTTCGCAACCGGTCCGGGACGGCCGTATCTGGCCACAAGGTATTCGGTTATCAGCCCCAGGCCGATCCCGAAGCCGAAGCCGAACAGGTGCGCCCCCAGGTCGGTATTCTTCCCCTCCGTGCCCAAAAGCGTCAGCAGTGCCAAGGCAGCGGCCACCGGCAGTGCCCGGCGCCGTCGCAGTTGTTGCCGGTAGCGCACGGCGCTGATGGCGGCCAGGATGCCGACCGCCCCGAACACCAGGGTGGAGGCGCCCACCGAGTTGTGGCCGGGTGCTTGCAGGCAGGCGTTGGCCAGGTTGCCGAGGGCGCCGGAGGCCAGCAACAGGCCCCAGGCCAGGCCGGAACCGAGTTCGCTGCAGAGCAGCAGGATAAAGACCCCGCCGATGGCCAGGTTGCTGATAAGGTGCAGCCCGTCGCTATGCAGGGTGAGCGCGGTGATGAGCCGCCACCACTGGCCGTCCAGGATCTTGCCGGCCTGGGCGCTGCCCAGGCCGGCCCAGTCGGGCGGCGGGGATAGGCCGGGCAGCGCGGCATCCAATTGGATGATATTGTGGAACACTGCCAGCAGGATCAGCACCGAAAGGGTTGCCAGGGTGTTTTCCGCCAGGGGGCGGGGAGGTGGGGGGAGGGGAGGCCAGTAGCGGTTCTCCTCCTCGAACAGGCGCAGTTCGTTACGCGCCGTGACAAGGGAATCCGTCGGCACCAGCAGGCGCCAGCCATTCTCTCCCGGCTCGATTCGGCAGGGTACGTCGCGGGCATCCAGCACCAGGGCCCAGAGCCGAACCCGGCGTTCGGAAAGAGAGCTGCCGGCCTTGCCGATGATCCATTCGGGAGCAATATCCAGCCATTTCTCCGCAGGTACTCCGGCTATGTCGTGATCATGCCCCATTCAGACACTATAACCATCCCGGCCGCGCTTTGCCACATCATCTACACGAAAAGGGACACCGCGGGTTGCCGAGTTGCATCGCAAAATTTCGGCGGCCTTTCTCCTTCCTACTCTTGTTCCTTCCCGATGAGACGCACGAAATCGTCGTAGGAACCGAACCCCACGAGCCTTTTCCCGGCACAGAGGTGGGACGGGACAGCAGTGATCCCCAGTTCCCCGGCCCGCTGCCAGTCGGCATCGACTGCCGCGCTAAAGCTCCCGGCAGTGAGGACCGCTCGCGCCTCATCCCCCGGAAGGCTTATTGCCTCGGCGATCCGCACGAGTTCGTCCACCTTGGCGATGTTCCGCCCCTCGACGAAATACACGCCGTAGACCGCTTTCCGGAAAAGGTCTCCTTTCCCTTGCGCTTCCGCCCATTTGCCCAGTTCCTGGGCTCGCCTGCTATTGTAGGTGCGGGTTCGTTCCATC
>DAIERH010000290.1 GCA_027346925.1 Geobacter sp. | reverse complement strand
GGACTACAAGCCGATCCTGACCGAATACTACAATATGGCCCTGAAAGAGACCCTGGCCAAAGGTATCGGCCACGAGCCGCAACTGTGGGATCGCGCCTTCAAGATGCACCTCAACCTGGCCCAGAACGGCACCATGAAGGTCAAGAACTGGGACGTCAAGCTGGACCTCTGCGAATAAGCGCACAACGTCCCTATGTACCACGACAAAAGCCCCGCCGTTTCGGCGGGGCTTTTTCGTTCAGGCCTCGCGCCCGGATTTGGGGCAGATTTTCCTGGCCTGATTGAGTAAAACCGCAGGCGTAGCAGCGCTACGTCGAGGATTTTACGATTGAAGGACGGGGAAATATGCCCTGAAGACGGGGTGCGTCTCAGGTATTCACCCGGATCGGCAGGATCACCGTGGTCAACCCCCCCCATTGCAGGCGGCGCTGGATGGCGAAGGCGGTCTCGTTGTGCAGCATGCGGTGGTAGAACTTCTCCAGCCGGAAGGTGAGCTGGCCGGTAAAGACCGTGGAGCGGGGGAATTCCTCGGCCACCTCCGTGCAGATCTCTATGGCGCTCTCCACCACGTCAGTGGCCACGGCCATGCGGTAGTCGGCGCTGAAGCCGAGCCGGCGCGCCAGGTCCACGTATCTCTCCAAGCCCGCCTTGACCGATGCTTCCAGGGCCTCCAACTCCTCTGCCCCCTTGAACGACCCCGAATCCACCACCGCCACCGAGGCGAAGACGATGTTCTTGTAGGTCTTGGGAAAGGTGGTGACGATGGAGAGCAGGGTGTGCACGCCGAAACCGCTGTAGCCCGACACCAGTTGAATGGCGGTCTGGGCGTTTTTATCCAAAGGCGCGGTGTTGACCGGACCGCTGGTGGGAAAATCGAGCAATGTCTCGTCCAATTGCATGATCCCCTTGCGGACCCGGACATAGTGCCCCTTGATCAGATAGCACAGACCGATCACCACCGACGTGATCAACAGGGTCATCCAGCCCCCCTCGGCAAATTTTTCCAGGGTGGTGATGATCAAGATGGTGACGCAGAGCGCCAGACCGACCAGGTGGACAAACAGGTGTTGCAGCCACTTGGGGTCTTCCTTGCGCCGCTGGATGAAGAATTTCGACATCCCCAGTTGCGACAACGAGAAGGTGATGAAGACGTTGATGGAGTACATGACCACCAGGGCCGAGACCGAGCCACCGGTATAGAACAACAGCGCTATGGCGGCGATCCCCATGAGGAGGATACCGTTACGCATGGTCAGACGCACCGACAGGGCCGCGAAACGATGGGGGAACCAGGAGTCGATCGCCATGTTGGACATGACCCGCGGGCCGTCCACGAAGCCGGCCTGAGCGGCCACCAGCAGCAGCGCGCCTTCTGAGAAGATGGTGATAAAGGCGATGGCATTTCCCATGGGCCAGTGGCCGAAGAGGCCGTCAGCCAGGACTGCGTTGAGTGTTTTCCCCTCCACCGGCTTGATGCCGATCATGGCATAACAGAGGAACAGCACGCCGGCGGTAAAGGCGAGGGAGGTGGCCATGTACAGCATGGTGCGCTTGCCGGTCTGCACCCGGGGCTCGCGCATGATTTGCATGCCGTTGGAAACCGCCTCGATCCCGGTGTAGGTACCGCCCCCCAGGGAGTAGGCCCGCAGAAACAGCATCAGGATGCCGAAGATACCCATGGTGGAAAGATCATGACTGAGACCGCTCTTGAAGTCTCCGGCCAACGGCACGATACGGTCGGTATGAACAAGGATGCCATACACCAGCATCATGATGTGGGTAATAACAAATACGGCAAAAATAGGCGCCAGCACCGTGATGGATTCCTTGACCCCCCGGATATTGAGGATGATCAGCAACACCGCCAGAATGCAGGCAAACGGGATCTTGTAGTGATGGAAATGCTGCGGGATGTAACTGAACATGGCATCTACGCAGGCCGCGATGGAAATGGTGATGGTCATCACATAGTCCACCAGCAGGGCGCTGCCCGAGACGACTCCGGCCTTTTCCCCCAGTATATGGGTCGCCACGATGTAACCGCCGCCCCCATGGGGGAAGTGCTCGATGATGCGGGAGTAGGCATAGGAGATGATAAAAACGGTCAGGGCGGTGGCCAAGCCCAACAGGACAGCGAGATAGGTGTGGTTCCCCAGCGCGCGGAAGGCCTCCTCCGGGCCGTAGGCCGAGGAGGAGAGACCGTCGGCCCCCAGCCCGACCCAGGCCAGGACGGGGATCAGCGCCATCTTGTGAAAGAGGTGCGTGTCCTTCAGGTGCTTGGGCGCACCGAAGATGGCCTGCATTATTTTACTGTAAAGGCTGCCGTTGCCGTTACCGGCCTTGTTTTCCGATTCCACAAGCCCTCCGCGGTGGTACGAGATGGGCTTCCTTGACCGTCCCGTTTTCTTTCCATTAATCAAAGAGGCATAGGTATCAAGATTGGGATAAAGAAAGTGTCAAGATAAGGGTACAGGGCATCAAGAAAATATCAAGACCATAAAAAGGCAACGGTTTCTTTAGGAGTACGCGGTTTTGTCTGGTTGGTTTTGTCTGGTTGGTTTTGCCTGAGATTGCCGAATAGGTTTTGCTTTTTAGATTGATAGCGCCTCCCGTATCCCTCATAATGCGGCTATGCTGCTCATCTTTCCCCCTGTTGCCAAACCGTGCGAGCCGCCGGCCGGTATTGCCAGGCTCGCGGCCGCTCTGCACGGCCACGGCCTCCCCTGCCGGTTGCTGGACGCCAACATGGAAGGGATGCTCTGGCTGCTGGGACAGCCGTGCGACGCGCCCGACACCTGGAGTCGCCGGGCGCTCAGGAACATCCCCGCCAATCTGGCCAGCCTGCGGGATTTGCAGACCTATCG
>DAIERH010000028.1 GCA_027346925.1 Geobacter sp. | reverse complement strand
TGTTCCGGCTGCTGGCGGTAAAAAATGTAGTGGCGACTGATGAGACACGGCGGGAATATATCTGTAACCAGTTTAAATAATTTCACATTTCACGCCGGTTACTTTTTTTTAGATGGTACTATTTAGTTACATCTTTGGCTTCACAATCATGCGCGGCGCAGGCGAGGACGACTCTGGCGCCTGAAACGCACGAGGAGCCTTTTCTTTCCTGCATACCTACATGAACGGCAGTCTGGGAATTTTCTCCAGCTTCGAGAGGCGGTAGTAGGCCCCCCACCCCTTTTTCAACCAATGCCCGATGAACGGCAGGGGAAGCATTATGCCCCTTGTTTGGTCGCGGTAGACAAACGCCGCGCCGTTTCCCGTATCCATGACACAGAGGATGGAGAGATGCTGCCGATACCCTTTCTTCGATCCCCCGATTTCCTGGACGGCCATGTTGTGTGCGGCGTTTCTCGCCATGACCTCCGCGATGTGTCCCTGTTTTGCGCGCCATTCCGGCCCTTCGAGGGCTGCTGCGTCACCCACGGCATAGATCGTCGTCTTTCCTGAAGGGGAAAAGGAAGAGGAAGCGGTTACTTCGCAATAATCGTTGATCGTGACGAAGCCGGCCCCGTTCAGGGGGAGCCCGCTTTGCCGCAGGAGTTGATGACCGTCCAGGGCTGGAATAAACATGGTCAGGTCCGTATCGATCATGGTTTCATCCTCAAGCAGAACGCCGTTGGGGCAAAATTCGCGAATCTTTCTGCCAAAACGCGTTTCGATTCCGAGCCGTTTGAACATCCCCCCCATGGCGGCGACAGCATTAGCCCCCATTCTGGCCCCCGGAGACTCCATCGGTGCAAAGAAGGTCAGCTGGAAGTTATTACGCAGCCCCCTCTTCCGGAGCAGGTTATCCACGTTGAATATGAATTCAAAGGCCGGTCCGCCCCGCACGGCCGAGCTGTCGAGGGGGTTGCCGCCGAATCCGACGGCGATTTTACCGCCTCCGGCGGCAATCAGGCGGTCAAGCTTCTCCTTAATGAGGAGCGCCTCCCGCGGGTCGCCGCAGATGGAGAGAAAGTGCTCGGCACCCTTCGGCTTCAGCTTCCCCGCACCGAGTGCGATGATCAGATAGTCATAACGATGGACTCCCCTCTCCGTGGTTATGCTCTGCTCCTGGGGATCAATGGCCTCCACACGCTCAACGGCTACCTTGAAGTGATGGGTGTCGGCCAAGTCCCGCAATGGAAAGCAGACCTTGTCGGGGGCGGTCCCGCCGGTAGGAATCCAGATCGAGAGCGGATAGACGTAAAGGAAGTCCCGTTCCGACAGAAGCGTAACGTCAAAGACCGCCCTTCCGCGGGTTTTGATCTTTCCCAGGTGGATTGCCGCTTCTATACCGGCAATCCCGCCTCCAAGAATGAGCACCTTTTTCATCTCTCTCCTCCCCGCTGCAATGTGTGCATATGCACAAATAATACATTCAAAATTCTGAATGTCAACGATATTTTCAGCATAATCACAGCATAATCCACGAGAAGGGATGTGAGGGCCACGGCCTCTTCCGCAGAATGACGTAGGTATCTGAAATATCATTTTAAGTTCAGGAGCTAGTATGATATTTTTTAATCCCGTTGTTGCGGCAGCGGCCCGAATACGGAGTCACAGTCAGGAATATCAATGGAAATCACTGAAACACCCCAGGCGGACTATCCGGTATTGGTTATCGCCTACGACGACAAAGCCCGTACCGCGCTTGAGGCGAGCCTCGGGCCCTATGGCGTGCGGGCGGTTCCGTGTTCCACATTCTGCGAGGCTGAAAATTTTGCCCTGTGCGGATTTTACAGAGGGGTTCTGGTCGATCTGGCGACAATGATAAAGGCCAAGGCCGAGGAGAGGTTTGTCGCCTATACGCTGACCGGGTTTTACCCCACTCTGCGCGTGAAGACCATGGGAACGATGCTGGTTCCCATGGCAATGGCGGGCGACGCAAAACAGGACAAGAACCTGAATGACTTCCTCACCAAGACCTGCACCGAATTTACACCGAGGCGGTTACGGTCAAACAGGCGCAAGGATATCTGCATCCCCACCTATATCGGAACCGAACGCGGTTTCACGCTTAACATTTCGTGGAGCGGCCTATTTATTGCCGACATGAACCCGGAACGGTTTTCCGTTGGCGAGGAGATAACCGTGACATTCCCGGACTTCGGACTCGATGTGGAGGTCATTGTGGCGAGGATACAAGGTTGGGGGCAGCACCGTCCGCCGGGGATCGGCGTTACGTTCAGGCACATGGGTCAGGAGCTTGAAAGCAATCTGTTCGCCTTACTGAGAAGTGATAAGGACAAAGACCGCGACAGGCTTGTCTCATAGAAGTTACAAATCATTTTCCGCGTTTTTCTGGCAGAAAATGATTTGGCTAACGCACTATCCTGTTTATCAGGGCTAGGAGGAATACATGATTAGCGCGGAAATTCTCGGGCAGCTCAATACCACGGAAGAAAAACTGATCGAGCACCTGGATGGGGATGTGCGGGAGATTTTCTCCACAATGGTTGGAGCGGATGTATCCCCATCACAAACAGCGGTCACGGCAAAGAGATTCAAGGACTGCGTCACCGCCATGGTAGGGCTCGCCGGGATTTACAACGGGATGATCAGCATCAATACCCCGCAAAAGCTGGCAATGGCCTTTGCCTCTAAAATGCTCGGCATGGATGTCATGGAATGCGACGACGATGTGCACGACGCGCTTGGAGAAATCGCGAATATGATCGGCGGTTCGTTCAAGCACCACTTCGTGAAGGATGGTCACGAAGTCCGGCTCTCGACCCCATCGGTGATATCGGGAGATGAATACGTCATGACCGTGGGGGCTCTTCCCGATACGCTGACCCTCATGTTCGAATCAGACGGAGAGTATTTCATGGTCAGCGTTTATCTTGAGGCAGGGGAATAGGGCTATAGTGGCGCCCTCCCCGCTCCAGTTCATGACTTTTGCATGAGGCCCGGGTCATACGCCGGCCTTATTTGCGGTAGACCCGAGAATCCGCCCACCCGCCGCCCAGCGCCTTGACCAGGTTTACGGTGGATATGTATCTCGCGCCAGCTATCTGGACAGCCGTCAATTCATTCTGGAGTTGGACGGTTTGCTGGGTCACGACGCTTAAATAGCTCTCAATGCCGTTTCGGTACCTGTCGAGTGCTATCCTGGTCGCCTGTCTCGCACTTTCCGTTGCCGCCTCCTGAAACGATGCTTGATCGGCCAGTATATGGAGCGTACTCAGCTGGGTTTCCACTTCACCAAATGCCACAAGGACATTTTGCCGGTACTCGGCTTCCGCTTCCCGGTAGCTCGCCTCCGCGGCGGTGACCCGGGCTTTCAGGCGTCCGGCGTTAAACAGGGGCGCGGCTATCCCGCTTCCCAGACCGAACGTGCGATTCTCAGCCCAATTGAAGAGAGTGCCGGCATCCACGCTTTCGAAACCCGCAGCCCCGGTGAGGCTGATGGAGGGCAGCCGCTCCGCTTGCGTCACGCCGATCTGGGCGCTTCGCACCGCCAATGTTCGTTCCCGATCCGCAATGTCGGGCCGGTGCGTCAGCAGGTCGATGGGAAGTCCCGGATTCAGCAAGGGGGGAGTTCCCGAGAGGGGGCTCGGAGAGATGGAAAATGCTGATGCCGACTGTCCGGTCAACACCGCGACCGCGTTTTCGAATTGCCTGCGGCCGATGCCGAGTGCGGTGCTCTGCGCCTGCTCCGACTGCAGGAGCGTTTCCGCCTGCTGCACATCCAGCTTGCTCGCCAGGCCATCCCGGTAACGCAGCGACGTGAGGTCAAGGCTTGCCCGCAAAGCCTTCACTGTCTCGGCAAGTACGCGCTGCTGGGCATCGATTGCCCGCAGGCTGAAATAATCTGCGGCAAGCTCGGCGGTAAGGGAGAGGCGGATGGTCTCGAAGTCCGCCTGGCTTGCCTGTTGCGCCGCATTGGCGGCTTCCACGGCACGGCGCACGCGCCCCCAGGCATCGATTTCGTAGTTGAGCGAGATCGAGGTGATGAAATCGTTGAATGTGCCTGGCTTCGCACCTGCTACAGCGTTGTTGGGCCGGTCCCGTGCCTCGCGATACCGCCCCAGGTTCGCGTTGGCCCCGATGGTTGGCAACAAGTAGGAACGCGCAATGACCGAATAGGCGCGCGCCTGATCCGTCCTGGCTATCGCGGCCCGCAGATCCTGGTTGGATCTGATGCATTCCTCTTCCAAGGAACTTAGCTGCGGGTCATTGAAGATTACCCACCAATTCACACGCGCAATTTGCTGCGGAAGCTGATTTTCGAGGTCCGGTTGCAGGGTTGCCTTGTAGTTCGCCGGGGCAGGCGTTACAGGCCGGCTGTAATTGGGCCCAACGGCACAGCCGGCAAGGGACGAGAGACACAGGGCCAAGGCAACGCGCTTCATAATCACCTCAGTTTCCCTTTGACGCGACAACCTGGACTCGCTGCCCCTGCAACAGCGAATCCGGCGGGTTTAGGACAATATCCTCGGAACCGTTTAAACCGGAGACGATTTGCACTGTCGAGCCGAAATCAGTGCCAACCATCACATTGCGCAATTCAATGAGATGGTCATGTTTTACGATCGCCACCTGCTGGCCCTCGGCACGGAACAGGAGGGTGTTCGCGGGCAATACATACGACGGCCGGTTCTGGCGAAGATTGAATCGCACGTTGGCGTAAGCTCCGGGGAGCAGCCGGCCATCCTTGTTCGAGACATCGACCTCCACGAGAAGCGTCCGGGTGACGGGGTCAATGGATTTGGAATTTCGGGCGATAATTCCCGGGAAGCTTTGTCCGGGGTCTTGCGCAAATTCCACGTGAGCCGTCTTCTCCTCCTTTACCGCGGCAGCGTAATTCTCCGGTACCGAGACGAACACGCGCAGGGTCTGAATCTGCGACAGTTGGAACAGCTCGACCCCTTGGGCGGAACTGCCGGCATTGATCAGGTTCCCCACGTCCACTTTTCTGCTCGTAATGACTCCATCAAATGGTGCGTACACCTTCTCGAAACCCTGAAGCTGCTGTAAGCGCCTCACTTCAGCTTGCGATGCCTGGAGCAGTGCCTGTTGCCCCCGCAGGTTCTGTGCTGTTTGATCGACTTCCTGCTGGGCAACTGCATCGGTATGACTGAGATTGGCGTATCTGCCGGCAGTGATCTGGGCCAGCTTCAGGCTGGCTTCCACTTGCCGCAACGTCGCCCGGGCCGCATCCAGCTGCGAGTCTATCTCGGGACTCGCTATGGTCGCGAGAAGTTGGCCCTTATGCACATGGGTGCCTATGTCGGCATACCAGTTCAGGATGTATCCATTCGTCCGGGCATAGATTGTCGTAGCCATGTAGGGCTGAACAGTGGCCGGCAACGCGAATTGCGACGTGGGCGCACTGGCAGCGGGACGGGTAATGTTGACGGGGGTCAGGGCCAGTTCGCGGGTGACAGCCTCAAGGTGGCGCGATGCCGTCAAGCGGGAGGACACCTGCCCTACGATTGCCGCACAGAGGGTGAAAAGAAGAACCGTGACGACACGGTATCCGGGTTTGGTGTTTGACGTTTCGTGTTTAGCCATTTCCATGCTCCGCTGACTTCATGTCCGTGATACAAGCGGGTGATGACGCTTGCGATAAACGAAAGAGAATAAGGTAGGGACAAAGAACAAGGTGGCCACGGTGGCCACACACAATCCTCCGATTACGGCCCGGCCCAGCGGCGCGTTCTGTTCCCCCCCTTCGCCAAGGCCCAGGGCCATGGGAACCATGCCGATGATCATTGCCAGGGCCGTCATGATCACCGGCCGCAGGCGCGTACGTCCCGCTTCCAGGGCGGCTGCCGTCGCATCTCCGAGTGCGTCGAGCCGGTCGTTCGCAAAGGAGATCATGAGGATCGAGTTTGCGGTGGCAACGCCTATGGACATGATGGCACCCATGAGCGCCGGAACGCTGAGAGCCGTGTGGGTGAGGAACAATATCCAGCAGATACCGGCGAGCGCTCCGGGCAGGGCGGCAATGATAATCAACGCCGTGGTCCAGGATTGGAAGTTGATGACGATCAACAGGTACACGAGGATGATCGCAAAAATGACGCCGAGGCCCAAACCGGCGAAGGAAGAGCGCATGGTGGCCACTTGTCCGCGCATGACCACCGTGCTTCCCCGGGGGAGTTCCTTTTGAATGCCCGCAATCAGTTTGTCGATGCCTGACGCGACACCGCCCAGGTCGCGGTCCTGGACATTCGCGTAGACATCAACCACCGGTTGTATGTTGTAGTGGCTCAACACGGCCGGCCCGGCCGCCCTTTCCAGTTCCGAGATGTTCTCCAGAAGCTGCGGCCGGGAACTTCCCGCCGCCGTGACGGGGAGTGTGCGCAAGGCATCGAGGCTGTCTATTCTGAACTGCGGGGACTGGGTCGCGATAGCGTAGGAAACCCCGTTCTTCGGGTTCAGCCAGAAATTGGGCGCCGTCTGGGCGCTTCCCGAAAGCGCCACGAGGACGCTGTTGGCAACGTCTCTTTCCGTCAAGCCGGTCAGCTGGGATTTCGTCCTGTCAACGGCAACGGTGAAGCGGGGCTGATTGAACAGCTGGTGTACCCGCACATCGGCCGCCCCCGGCACATTGCGCATCTTTTCGGCCAGTTCCGAGGCAATGGCTGCGTTGCCGGACAGATTGTTTCCCACAATCTGCACGTCGATTGGAGCGGGCGATCCGAAGTTAAGTATCTGGCTGACGATGTCAGCCGGCTGGAAAAAGAAGCTGGTGCCCACGAAGTCCCGCGGCAGCTTGGCCCGCAACAGCCGGATATAATCCGCCGTCGGCCGGTGGTCCGGCTTGAGCGAGATGAGGACTTCGGCATCCATGGAACCGATGAATCCGCCATTGCTGTAGGACAGGTTGATACCGCTCATGGGCAGGCCGATGTTGTCGAGGATTCCATCCAAATCAGCGGGAGGGATTATCTGGCGGACACGGTCTTCAACCAGGCCAACGGTCTTTGCCGTATCCTCGATGCGCATGCCTGTTCTGGTCCGTACATGGAGCCGTATCTGGCCGGCGTCCACATCGGGGAAAAAGTTGTTGCCAAGGATCAGGGCCAAGGGGAGGCTCAGCACGCAAACGGCCAGGAAAGCCGGCAGAAAAACCTTGCGGTGCAGCAGACACTTCTCCAGTACCCGCGAGTACCAGGCACCAAACCGGTCAAAAGCGTTCACAAAGCCGACGTGGATGCCGCGGACCCATTGCATTTTCGACTTCGCCACGTCATGCTGCCCGAGGTGATTCTTCATAAGGTAGAAGGCGAGCGTGGGCACCAGGGTCCGCGACAGCAGGTACGAGGCGAGCATGGCAAACATGACGGCCTCAGCAAGGGGTACGAACAGATATCGCGCAACCCCCTGGAGAAGGAACATGGGCAGAAAGACGATTGAAATGCACAAGGTGGAAACGAATGCCGGGACGGCGATTTCCTGTGCGCCGTCCAAGATGGCTTGTTTCAGGTCCTTCCCCAGGCCGAGGTTGCGTTCGATGTTTTCAATCGTCACGGTAGCGTCGTCAACCAGGATGCCCACCGCCAAGGCGAGCCCGCCGAGCGTCATGACGTTGATCGTCTCGCCGAGAATGGACAACAAGGCAAGCGAGGCAAAGATCGAGAGGGGGATAGAGATGGCGATGATGAGCGTGGAACGCCAGGAGCCGAGAAAAAGCAGGATCATGAGTGCGGTAAGGCAGGCGGCGGTAATTCCCTCCCGGACCACCCCTTGAATCGACGCCTTCACGAAGATGGATTGATCAAAAAGGGGGCGTATCCGCAGTTCGGGGGGGAGGCTGGCCGCGATCCGTGGCAGAGCCTTCCGGACAGCGGACACGATATCCAGGGTCGAGGCATTTCCGGACTTCTCGACCGGGAGGAGAACGCCGCGCTGTCCGTCCTGCCTTACTATGTTTTGTTGCACGGCGAATCCATCGCGCACATGGGCGACGTCGCGCACATACATCACCGTGCCGTTGACGACCTTCACGGGCATGTCGTTGATTTCTTCCGCCGTGCGCGGCGATCCGTTGAGGAGGATATTGTACTCCGTGTCGCCAATTTTCGCGTTGCCCGATGGCAGGATGACATTCTGGGTGTTAATGGCATTTACAACGTCCAGCGGGGACAAACCCCGGGCGATTAATCCCTGAGCGTCGATATCCACCATGACCTGTCTGAACTTGCCGCCATACGGCCAAGGTATTGATGCCCCCTGTACCGTCGCCAACTGGGTACGGATGAAGTTTGAAGCGAAGTCATTAAGCTGCTGTTCGCTAAGTCCCTGGCCACTGAGACCGAGTTGCAGGATAGGTACGGTTGAAGCGTTATAATTCAGGATCAGCGGAGGTGTGATGCCGGGGGGCAATTGCCGCAGCTGCGTTTGCGCGATGGCCGTAACCTGTGCGTTGGCGGTGGCGATATTCACCGCCGGGTGGAAAAAAATCTTTGTCACCGATACGCCATTCAGCGCTTGGGACTCTATATGCTCGATGTCGTTAACCGTCGTCGTTACCGAGCGTTCGAAAATAGAGACGATCCTGTCGTTCATATCCTGCGGCGCCAGACCGCTGTAGGACCAAACTACGCTGATGACAGGAATGTTGATGTTCGGAAAAATATCCGTGGGAGTGCGCAGCAAGACCAATGGCGTCATCAAAACGAGCAGCAGCGAAAGTACGATAAAAGTGTACGGCCGATGTAACGCAAGACGTACTATCCACATGTCGGCTATCCTTTTTTTGCAGAAAAATCCGCAGACCATCGCTGAAAGGCTTTCGCCCTGATTTATTCAACGGTGCGTTTATTGGCTGCTTTCGAGGCTGGCAGATGCACGGGGCAAAAATCTCGGCACGCTTGAAAGCCTCCTGGGGCGGCAAATAATAAATTATCGATAATCGATATTCGTTGCAACAATAATTTGGATTGTGATAATATTATTTTTTTTAAACGGAGGTGCTTCAATGGAGCAAGAAGGTGGCATACCGCGTGACTCGATAAGCAACCGGGTAAAGAAATGGATTTCTGAACGTATTCTGAACGGCACGTATCCTCCCGGCCATCGACTTGTGGAGCTTCAGATCGCTCACGAGTTGAAGACAAGCCAGGGGCCGGTGCGCGAAGCGCTTCGGGAGCTCGAGGCTTCGGGACTGGTGGAGTCCGAACCTTTTAAAGGTACGCGGGTTCGGCAGGTGAGTGCCCGGGAAATGCAGGAGGCCTATCAGGTACGCGCCTTCATTGAGCAGCATGCCGCCGAGCTTGCGGCATTTGCGCTTCGAGACAACACCTCCCGGTTGCAAAGCGAGATTGTCGCCGCCCATGAAGCAGCGGAAAAAGGCGATATCGAAACGTTCTCGCGACACAATGCGGTCTTCCATCGGCAAATTGTGGAGGCCAGCGGCAATTCCATATTGCTTCGCTTCTGGGATGCGCTGCAATTCGAGATTCGGTCACAAGTCATTTTATCCCAGGAAAAGTTCAGCCCCCTGGAGGGTGAAAAATTGCACCAAGCCATCATTGATGCTTTCCGGAATGGCAATGGCAAACTTGCCGGCAGGCTCCTCCGAAAGCATCTGCTTGGATTTGCCGATACTATCGACTCCACTCATGAAGCTTCGTGGGTGCATGCCGGCAGGAAGTCTTCAACCGGCTGATGTGGGCGTCTTTATGTCATCGTTTGCCTGAATCCTGATGTAACAAATTGAGCCATGGGTAAAAAAACTTACTTTCCGCAAACTCCCGTTATCAAGCCGTATATCACCCCCCGCCCCGATTTTTCATGACTTTGACGTAAAATACTTACCGACGCCGAAAACAGAACAATTCTCAACATATTGTAATTAAACTACTTTTTATCACGCAACCTTGGCATACATTATGAATTGCAATTCCCCGTTTGTTTACATCGATTGATCGGGAGAGGCGTATGACGGTTCGTATGGCAGGTAGCGAGGCGCATCTGATAGGCGATTGGACACTCTCGGGATTGGCAGGTAATATTGACTCATTGGCCCTCTCCCTCCATCAGATTGAATTGGGACGAGACAAGAACCTCCAGATCAACTGTGGACAGATGAAAAAAGCAGACAGAAACGGACTTGAACTTCTCAACGTCTGGATGCAGTGCGCGAGGTTTCGTGGCGTGGAGCCAGTCTTGATCAATGTGCCCGAAGGCCTGAGTCAATCCATGCACGTCTTGATCGGCCGGCACTTGACGGATAACTGCCCGGATGACGGCATGATTTCCGATTAATGCCCCATGTCATACATCCCGCGGTGAAGCATATCAGCTTCGATACCGTGTCCGGCGTCATTTCGATCCGTAGTTTCCGTACCCCAAGGATTCCACCATGAAAACCCACGCTGCAACCATCATCCTGGGCATCCTCATGATCATCTGGGTTTCCCTGAACAGTTGGGCTTCTGATCAGGATCGTAACACGAGCCTTGATCAGCAACAGAATCCGGAGATTCGTCGCGAACTGACCAGCAACGGCGAAACGATGGAAGAAGTGAAAAAAAACAAACGGTCCGACAATATAAATCAGGAGCGGCGGGAGGATCTTCTGGAGGAGTTGCTCCAGGACTCGACAACCACCGGAGCCGCCATCCCACACCGGAACTCTCCACCGCCATCACCCAAGGAGCCTGGAGGCAAATAACCACCAACCACCGGGACTATCGCACAACCATCCCTCTGATGTGAACATGCCCGATATATGTTGACCCCTTTTCCGAAGCAACCCCACCGAGTGGACTACTCTGTTCCAGAGAATTGAACGACGGGTTCAGGCATGCAATCCCGATCTATTGCGCAAGCCGATCAGTCCGGGGCGCATGCCGGTCCAATTGGGGCGCTTCGACCGACATGTAAGCCCTGTCGACATCGTGCAGCAAATCTTTACATCCCAGCATACCTTTCCCTTGCCCTTCGCGCAAAACACCACAACAAATACAGCATGTTAGGACTAGGCACCGCAATTGCTTCCGATAAGGGTGACCAAGTGTATCGTATGCCCTCCGCAGTACGGCATACGTCTGGCCATCGGCCGGCAGATCAGCGCTGGAACGCTTCGGGAGGGGGGATCACAATGGAAGTGGACGTCAAGAAGAAGAAAAATGCCGTGTCCCTGCTCTATGTTGAGAATGATCGGACAACACGGCACATGATAGCCACGATTTTAAAACAAAAATACCCTCGCCTGACGCTGTATCTGGCAGAAAACGGTAGCCAGGGCCTCAATCTGTTTATCGAACATCACCCGGATGTCATTTTGACCGATATACTGATGCCGGAAATGGATGGCATCCAGATGGCCAGGGAGATTAAGACGCTCGACAGTAGTGCGCGGATCATCATGCTGACGGCAGCCAGCAATACGGACTTTTTTATAGACTCTATCGGCATCGGCATCAGCCACTACGTGTTGAAGCCGATTATGACGGGAAAATTGTTTGCCGCCATTGACCATTGCCTCGACAGCATCGGGCTGGAGAGGCAGCTTCGCCAGCAGGACGAGGAAATTCGCATCATGGCGTACCACGACCCATTGACGGGGCTTCCCAACCGGCTCTTGTTCAACGAACTCCTCTATCTGGCACTGGCACTGGCACAACGCCACGACCACGACAGGGGCCTGGCGGTGCTTTTCCTTGATCTCGACCGCTTCAAGGTCATCAATGACACCCTCGGCCATACGGTTGGCGATCAACTTCTCCAGGCAGTTGCGGAGAGACTCAAGGCGTGCTGCCGCCGCGACCGCGATACGGTCGCTCGCCGGGGGGGCGACGAATTCATCATCCTGCTCCCGGACATCGATACCACCCGTGAAGCGGTCAATGTTGCCCAGAAGATCATCGACGCCTTCTCCCACCCCTTTGCCATCTCCGAGCACGAACTGTTCGTGGGGGCCAGTATCGGTATCAGCATCTTTCCCGATGACGGTGCCGATTGCGAGACCCTGATCAGAAATTCCGATATGGCCATGTATCGCGCCAAAGAGCAAGGCAGGAACCGGTACTGTCTGTTCAATCAATCCATGAACGACGAGGCGGCCCAGCGGCTGGCAATGGAAAACAACCTGCGCAGAGCATTGCAAAGGGGAGAATTCTTTCTCGATTACCAGCCCGAGGTAAATGTCAAAAACGGCAGCGTTATCGGCTTTGAGGCGCTGGTGCGCTGGCAACACCCAGAACTGGGGCTTGTCCCGCCAAAGAAGTTCATTTGTCTGGCAGAGGAAACAGGCCTGATCGTCCCGCTCGGTGAATGGATCCTTCGCAACGCGTGCGCCCAAAACAAGGCATGGCAGGATGCCGGATTGACGTCCGTCCGCGTTGCGGTCAACCTGTCTCCCCGCGAATTCCAGAGCATCAATCTGGCGGAAATGGTGGAAAACGTCCTCGGCGAGACCAAACTCGAACCCCGCTGGCTCGAACTGGAGGTGACGGAAGGGATCATGATACACGACATAGAGACAACGTCCCGCACCCTCCGCCGCTTGAGCAACCTGGGGGTCCACATCTCCATAGACGATTTCGGCACCGGGTACTCATCCCTTTCCTACATCAAAAAGCTCCCCATCAATACGCTCAAGATCGACCAATCGTTTGTGAACGACATCACCACAAATTCCGACGACGCCGCCATTGCCACGGCAATAATCACCATGGCCCAGAGCCTCAGGTTGAACGTGGTCGCCGAAGGGGTCGAAGCCAAGGAGCAGATGAAATTTCTCTACTCGCACAAGTGCCAGGGAATGCAGGGGTATTATTTCAGCAGGCCGCTCCCTGCCGGCGAGATCCAGCCGCTGCTGAGAGAATCGCACTGGAAAGACATGATCCCGCAACGAGCCACCATGCATTAGGAGGCGGGTGAAAGCCTTCGCCTTTAAAGCCAGCGGATTTGCCGCTTGTCCGAAGCCTAGACCATCGGCTTTGCCGGCACCTGGGGCAGGCGCCAGATCTCGGCGTTGTACTCGCGCATCGTGCGGTCGGTGGAAAAGCGGCCGCTGCATGCGGTGTTCCGGATACTCATGCGTGTCCATGCCTCCACATCCCTGAAGGCGGCCGCAGCCCGCCTCTGCGCCTCCACGTAGCCGCGGAAATCGGCGGCGATCAGCCACGGATCGCCGGGACTGGTGATTGAGTGCACGATGGGGTCGAAGATCCCCGGCTCCAACTGGTTGAAATGGCCGCTCGTCAGCAGGCGTATCACCCGCGCCAGTTCTTCGTCGCCGGCGATGATCGCCGCCGGATCATAGTGGCGCCGCTGCTCCTCCACCTGTTCGGCGGTCAGCCCGAAAAGGAAGAAATTCTCGTTGCCCACCTCTTCGCGGATCTCGATGTTGGCACCGTCCAGGGTGCCGATGGTGATGGCGCCGTTCATCATGAACTTCATGTTGCCGGTGCCGGAAGCCTCTTTGCCGGCAGTGGAGATCTGCTCCGAGAGGTCGGTTCCCGGGGCGATCACCTCCATGGCCGACACACGGTAATTTGGGATAAAGGCCACCTTGAGGAGGGGGCCGACCTCGGGGTCGGCGTTGATCACCATTGCCACGTTGTTGATCAGCTTTATGATGCGCTTGGCCATGAAGTAGCCCGGCGCCGCCTTGCCTCCGATGAGCACGCAGCGCGGCGTCCAGTCGGCCGCGTCCCCGCGTTTGATGCGGTCGTACAGGTGGATGACGTGCAGTACGTTGAGCAGTTGGCGCTTGTACTCGTGGATGCGCTTGACCTGCACGTCGAAGAGCGCCCGCGGGTCAAACGTCACCCCGCACTCGGTGGCCACCAACTGCGCCAGGCGTTCCTTGTTGGCCCGCTTCACCTGGAGCCAGCGTTCACGGAAGGTGCCGTCCTCCGCCAACGGGAGGAGGCCATGCAGCCGCTCCAGGTCCACTTCCCATCCAAAGCCTATGGTATCGTCCAAAAATCGCGCCAGGTCGGGGTTGCACCAGGCAAGCCAGCGCCGCGGGGTGACGCCGTTGGTTTTGTTGTTGAACTTGTGCGGCCACAGCTCAAAGAAATCGCGGAACAGCCCTTCGGCCAGGAGCCGCGAGTGCAGGGCGGCCACCCCGTTGATCGAGAAGCTGGCAACGATGGCCAGATAGGCCATGCGCACCATTGGTTCGCGCCCTTCCTCGATCAGGGACATGCGCCGCAGCCGCTCGGTGTCACCGGGCCAGTGGCGGGCCACCTCGGCCAGGAAGCGGGCGTTGATCTCCAAGATGATCTCCAAAAGCCGCGGCAGCAACTGCCGGAAGATCCGTACCGGCCACTTTTCAAGGGCCTCGGGCAGGAGGGTGTGGTTGGTGTAGGCCATGGTGCGGGAAGCGACATCCCAGGCCCGCTCCCACCCCAGGCCGTGCTCGTCCATCAGAAGCCGGATCAGTTCGGCCACGGCGCAGCTGGGATGGGTATCGTTGAGCTGGAAGACGTTCTTCTCGGCGAATGAGGAGAAATCGTTGCCGTGAATTCCCACCCAGCGGGCCAGCACGTCCTGCAGGCTGGCCGAGGCAAGAAAGTACTGTTGGCGCAGCCGCAGTTCCTTGCCGTTCTCGCTGGAGTCGTTGGGATAAAGTACCAGGGTGATCTGCTCGGCAGAATTCTTGGCAGCCACCGATTCGGGGTAGAGACCGGCATTGAACTCACCCAGGTCAAACTCGTCGGTGGCTGCCGCCTTCCACAGTCGCAGGGTGTTGACGGTATTGTTTTGGTATCCCGGGATCGGGACATCGTAGGGGATGGCCAGCACATCGTTGGTGTCAACCCAGCGCACGGCGAGCCGGCCCGCAGCGTCGCGATGGTACTCGGTGCGGCCGCCGAAGGCTACCCGCTGGGTGTACTCGGGGCGCTCGATCTCCCAGGGGTTACCGTCGCGCAGCCAGTGATCCGGATACTCCACCTGCTCCCCTTCAACGATCTGCTGGTGGAACATGCCGTAATCGTAGCGGATACCGTATCCTGTCACCGGCAACCGCAGGGTGGCGCAGCTGTCGAGGAAACAGGCGGCAAGCCGCCCAAGACCGCCATTGCCAAGCCCTGCGTCGTGCTCGGACTCGGCCAACTCCTCCAGTTCCATTCCCAGGCATTGCAGGGCCAGGGTAGTGTCCTCTTCCAGCCCCAGGTTGAGCATGGCGTTGCCCAAGGCCCTCCCCATGAGAAACTCCAGGGACAGGTAGTAAGCCTGCTTGCAGTCGGCTTCCTCGTAGGCGTAACGGGTCTGCTTCCAACGCTCCATCAGCCGTTCGCGCAGGGTCAGCACCAGGGCCTGGTAGGCGTAGTGCGCGGAGCGGGAGTGGCGGTCACGCCCAAGGGAGTAGGTGTAGTAGCGGCGAAAATCGTTGACCAGGCTGAGCACGTCCATTCCCAGGGGGGGCAGTTCGGTCAGACTGGCGCTCAACTGGCTTTGCTTGAGCTGTTTGCTGTTCATGGCGTAGCTCCTGTGGTTGTCTGGTCTGTTCGGGGCGAGAGCGGTCAACTATTGATCAACGAATTGCAGTGCAATTTGATTGGAATTTATTCTGACAACCTTGCACCGATATTTGACGGGAGCTAATAGCAAGACGTCTAACGTACCCATCTCTCCCACATGAATGCAATTTTGATCTGAAGCGGTCATTTCAATCAATGCGCCGGCAGTTGAGATGTTTTCGACCAGGCAATCATATCTTGTGCCGTTAATATCCAACTGGCATTTTGTAACGAATGTCAATCTTTCGTCACTTCGGTGTGTTGTCATATCCATGCTCCAAGCTCCTCTTGTCCCGATTATGCCTTAATAATCCGCACTATCGGATTTGACGCTGCATTTTACATCGCAAAGGCCTCTGAAACTTTGTAACTTATTATAATATTATGCAACTTATGGGCCAATATCCATAAAAGCCGCGCGTTGACGAATGCTGTTGCATCCGGAAATCCTCCGAAGAATTCAAGGACATTCATGGCCAAATGATCCCCGGCCCAGAAAAATCCATTTTGCCCACCTATTTCCAATCAAGCTATCCATTTCGGACACGCCACGTCAGCACCAATCTGCCCCGTCAATTAGCAAAATCAGCACATTACACCATAGGCACAGTTATTGCTGAAATAGGCGCATTCTCCGGAACCAGATGTTCTGTATCGTAGCGTTTCAAGCTGTGCAGTCAGAAGTCAATCTCACATTCAAGGAGGAAAGGGTGTATGGCGCTAATGGA
>DAIERH010000289.1 GCA_027346925.1 Geobacter sp. | reverse complement strand
GTGCGGTTCGACGGCTCGCATGGTTGGTCGCTGGTCTTTGGGAGAAGTATATGAAAACTCCAGAAGCCGGTTTTCAAGTAGCGCTATTGTGACTTTCTGGAACACCAGCCCTTCGGCTGGAGCATATTCGTTCCAAGAGGCGGAAAAGGTTTCTTCCAACCGTTTTTCGTCCAGCCCCAAATCACCCATCTTCACGAACAATCTCTTGCCGAATCGGCTGATCTGTGCACTGATTAATCCGCCTGCACTATTGGATAAAATGTTTTGGGCCAGCAGAACGGCAAGAAGCTCTTCCTGGGAAACCTGCAAGCTGGGGAGTTCAAAGGAATTGTCGGTATAAAGATAGCCATGTTGTATTGGATCATATTTCAAGGGAGCATTGAGACGGTCGCGCATGAAGTCAATAGTACGTTGGGCGGTTTTATCACTGCATTCAAATTTATCCGCCAGAGTGGTGGCATTCGGAAATCTTGCTGCCCGGATTTGATTGTCAAACCAGTAATAGCGTTCAAATGCCTGATGATCACCCATAGTTGCTCCATCCCTTGGAAAATTTTGGTAGTTGTATACACAAAATTTATGCCAACCGCTGTAGATGTCCATTGAATAAGGGTTTGGATGGCAGAGTAGGGACGAAATAGCCGAGAAGGAGCAGATTTGATGGTGGATATAACGTAAAGAAACTTTACATGCTGAATTTGATAGCCTGCAGAGGCCCTATTGAGGCGGTTTTGCTCAAAACGTAAAGAAATTTTACGTTTGCCTGTTGTCTCCTTGCAAAACCGCCTGTAATGAGGGTTTACGTGAAACGTAAAGAAACTTTACGTCAGTGGAAATGAGATGGTTTTTCAGGGGTAAGGTCGCGAAAATGGCGGGTAGTCTGGGCGAGATTCACATACGAATGGCCGCCCCGAAGGACGGCCATTCGCGTTCGGGTATCTCCCCTATCAGGGCTTTGCCAGTTTGTGGCAGAACAGGCAACGGTTCTTTGGAGGGTGGTTGGGGGGGAAGGGGACCCCGCGCTCCTTGTGGCACGGCTCGCAGAACGCCTCTGCCCCCTTCTTGTCCGGCTTGAAAAAGGCCCGTTTGAAAATCGATGCCTCGGGGCCGGGGGCATTGCGGTAGGCGGTTGCGTAGACGATGCGGTGGGTGTCGTCGCGCGGCACCTGCTTGGTCTTCTCCTTGCCCGAGATGGCGATAAAGATCCCCACTATTACGACCAGCAACGCCGCAAAGAGCCAATCACGTTTGTCTAGTTTCATTCAGTCACGTCCTTGTAATGATTATTCGGATTTTATCAGCGAGAAATAGATGACCACCCCGCCGATCACCAGACCGCCGCATATGAAAGGGAGCAGGGCTTTCACCGAGAGTTCCTCGCCGGGTGCCGGCATGGCGTAGCGAAGGATCACGATCATGCCGAGTAGGGCGAACAGCGTCAGCAACACTATCTTCGACTTCTTGATCACCCCGTAGAAAAAGACCGCCGCAATGCAGAGCAGTACGGCCGGATGGGTGAAAATCTGGTGCAGGGTCAGATTCTGGATGGTGTTCATCAGGTTGGCGGTCTCAAAGGGGCGGAGGGTCTCGGCGGTTTTGTCCAGGAGTTGTTGTTTGTCCATGAAGCACTCCGTTTCGTTATGGACACGATCTCGGTCAACGGGATGAAATGGTAAAGCAAGCCGGCCGGTTCGGCAAGCAAAATGAAAAGGCCCGCTCTGTTGGCGGGCCAGGGGCGTCATTCAACTCAGGAATTCCATCACCTTGTTCAGGAAACCCTTTTTCATGGGGTGGACGTCCTCGCCGCTGATCTTGGCGAACTCCTCCAGCAATTCCTTCTGTTTCTTGTTTAGGTTTATGGGGGTCTCCACCCGGATGATCACCAGCTGGTCACCCCGGCCGTACCCCTGGAGCGAAGGAATGCCCTTGCCGCGCAGGCGATAGATCTTACCCGACTGGGTACCTTCGGGAATCTTCATTGAGACCCTGCCGTCAAGGGTCGGTACCTCGATCTCGCACCCCAGGGAGGCCTGGATGAAGCTGATGGGGAACTCGCAGATGACGTTGTTGTCCTCGCGCTGGAACAGGGGATGTTCCCTGACGCTGATGGCCACGTACAGGTCGCCGTTGGGACCGCCCTTGCCCTGGCCCCCCTCGCCTGTCAGCTTCAGCCGTGAACCGGTTTCAACGCCCCCGGGCACCTTGACCGAGAGGGTCTTGCTGTCCTTGACGCTCCCCTTGCCGCGGCAGTCGGGGCAGGGGTTGTCCACGATCTTGCCCTCTCCCTGGCACTGGCCGCAGGTCTTGCTGACGCTGAAAAAGCCTTGCTGGTAGCGTACCTGGCCCGCTCCCCGGCAGGTGGGGCACACCTTGGGTTCCGTGCCTGGCCGGGAGCCCGTTCCGTTGCAGGTTGCGCAACGCTTGGCAAAGGGGACCTCGATCTTCTTTTCAACACCGAAGGCGGCCTCTTCGAAGCTGATCTCCAGGTTGTAGAGCAGATCGTCGCCCCGTCTGCCCTGGGTGCGTCCCCGGCCGCCGCCGGCGCCGAAGATGTCGCCGAAAATGTCGCTGAAGATGTCACCAAAGGGGGTGCCGGCACCGAAACCTCCGAAACCGCCGCCGGAGAACCCGCCCCCGGACAGGCCGGCGTGGCCGAACTGGTCGTACTGGGCCTTTTTCTGCGGGTCGGAAAGCACGGCGTAGGCCTCGTTGATCTCCTTGAACCGCTCCTCGGCTGCGGCATCGCCAGGGTTCTTGTCCGGGTGGTACTTCACCGCCAGTTTGCGGAACGCCTTCTTGATCTCCTCAGGGGTTGCCCCCTTCTGCAGGCCGAGTGCCCGGTAGTAATCCTTTTGCGCCATGTGCCGATCCTTTCACT
>DAIERH010000288.1 GCA_027346925.1 Geobacter sp. | reverse complement strand
CTCTGTGGCAGATGTTAGGTTCTCGGTTTTGCCCTTCGTGTGGGCTGGGCGCTCCAGGGGTCGTCCGGCCAGGGGTGCTTGGGATAGCGCCCCTTCAATTCCTTCTTCACCTCATGGTAGGCCCCGTTCCAGAACCCCTTCAGGTCCCGGGTCACCTGTATCGGCCGCCCGGCCGGTGACAAGAGGTGCAAGAGCACCCCTACCCTGCCCGCCGCAACCGTGGGCGTGTCCGCCAATCCGAACAACTCCTGCAACTTGACCGCCAATACCGGCGCCCCGCCTGATGCATAATCCAACCGGATGCGTGAACCGCTGGGTACCTCCAGGTGCGTCGGGGCAAGTTGATCCAACGCATGTTTCTGGCGATAGTCCAGCAGACCGCCAACCGCCGCGGCCACGTTCAAGCCCGCCAGCCCCTGGGCGCTACGGATAGTGTGGACGTGCGGCGCCAGCCATTCATCCAGCGTTTCCAGCAGGGCCGCGTCCGACAGGTCCGGCCAGGCGTCATGGGGAAAGGCGGCACGCAGCACCCGCACCCTGCCCTGCAACTGCCGCAGCGGTTCATCCAGGGAAAGCAGACCAAGCGATGAGGCCCGCACAGCCTCGACGATCACCGGCACCAGTTCATTGGCCGGAGGCGTGAACGGCGTCGAGGAGAGCCGCACCGCGCCGATGCGTTCCTCCCTGACCGCCGTCACCCGCCCCTCGCGGCTATCCCAGGCTATTACGCTGGTCTGTTCAATCCGGTGCTTCAGTTCCGCACGCACCACTGCTTCAGTTACCCGTTCCGACAGATGAATGATTCCCTCGCCCTGCCCGCCGCCGGCAACGGATACGGCGATCAGGAACGGACTGAGCCGCACCGGGGCCGCGGAGGCAAGCCGTGCGCCGCTGCCGTTGGCCAGCAGATATCGTCCCCCGTCGTCCTCGCGCAATCTGGCCAGCCGGTCGGGCCAGGCGGCCAGCAACAGGCGGCCGACAGTGTCGAGGTCAAACGTCTCCGGCGCAGACGTTGCGGGATGGCGCAACAGCCGCCCCAGTTGGAGCGATACGCGCCCGACCGCCTTCAGGGCGGCGCTATCAGTACCAGCAGCCGCACGTCCGGTCCCACGCCACTCCCGCAGAAGCTCCACCCGGTCGCCCACATCCAGGGTATGGCCCCCGCCATGACCACCGGGAGGCTCGCGCCCGACAATATCCCGCTCGGAGAGCAGGGCCGCCAGGTCGCACCCCAGGCCGGGACAGCCGATCTCCCGCGACCGCAGCAGCAGACGGGCCAGGCGCGGATGCAGCGGCAGGCCGGCCATGACGAGGCCTGACGGGGTGATCCGGCCGTCGCCATCCAGGGAGGCCAGTTCCCCCAGCAATTGCCGGGCGACCGCCAGGGCCGCATCGGGCGGCGGGTCGAGCCACGCCAGGGACCGGGGATCGGTGACGCCCCAGGCGGCCAGTTCCAGCAGTAACGGGCTAAGATCGGTGTCCAGGATCTCCGGGGGGGTATGGGGCGTCATGGCGCTCAGGGTGTGGCGGCTGAACAGCCGGTAACAGACACCGGGCCCCAGGCGCCCTGCCCTGCCCTTGCGCTGTTCGGCGGACGCCCTGGATTCCCGCACCGTGACCAGCCGGTTCATGCCGCTTGCCGGATCGAACCGCAGACGGCGCGAAAGGCCGCTGTCGATCACCACCCGGACCCCCTCGATGGTCAGGCTGGTTTCGGCGATGCTGGTGGCCAGAACCACCTTGCGCTGCCGGCCCGGCAGGATGGCCCGCTGCTGTTCGTCGAAGGGGAGATCGCCATACAACGGATGGATGGAGATTCCCCGCGCCGCAATCCCCGCTTCCACCAGTCGTGAGGTACATGAACGTATCTCGCCCGATCCGGGCAGGAAGGCCAGCACATCTCCATCCTGCTCCTTCAGCGCACGCTGAATGGCAAGGGTCATGCGTTGCGCCAGCGGGGCATGGTCCCGCTCCTCCAGATAGATATCCTCGACCGGAAACGAACGGCCGGGGGAGCTTACCACCGGGGCATCCGCCAGGAGCCGCGCCAGTGGTTCCACGTCCAGGGTGGCGGACATGACCAACAGCCGCAGGTCGGCCCGCACCTGGGCCTGCACATCCAGGCAGAGGGCCAGTCCCAGGTCGGCTTGAAGGCTGCGTTCGTGGAATTCGTCAAAGATCACCATCCCCACCCCTTCCAGGAGCGGGTCGTTCTGGATGCGGCGGGTCAGGACCCCCTCGGTGACCACCTCCACGCGGGTGGCGGAGGAAACCTTGCTGTCGAAACGGATCGAGTAGCCGACGGTCCGGCCCACCTCCTCGCCCAGGCCGGCCGCCATCCAGCGGGCAGCGGACACGGCGGCCAGGCGGCGCGGTTCCAGCATCAGGATCCGGCCGGCCTCTGGCGGGATTACGTCCAGGAGCGCCAGGGGCACGCGGGTGGTCTTGCCGGCGCCGGGCGGGGCGTGCAGGATGGTGTTGGGGTTTGCGCGGATGGTCCCGAGGAGTTTGGGGAGGATTTCGTCGATGGGAAGGGGGGACTTTGGATTCACGGTATACCGGTCAGTTCGCGTACTGTTTGTCTTCTTCAAGGATATGATGCAGGAGCCAGTCTCCCAGAAAGATGATCAGTTCACGGTCCAGTTCACGCTGGTCGCCAAGCTTCATCCGCTGCAAATCGGAAACCTTGTCCCGGTAGAACCGGTATTGGGCCAATACGTCCCAGGAAGTTCCATTGATAAAAAGTCCGGTCATAACGTACACCCCTTTCGCTTCACTTATCCCCCCACACGCGGTTGATGGCGGTTTTGATCTTCTGCTCGAAGATGCGGATCAGTTCCTTGTTGGCGTTGACCAGGCGTTGTTCCTCCTCGATTTGG
>DAIERH010000287.1 GCA_027346925.1 Geobacter sp. | reverse complement strand
TTTCCCGGCGGTCCATTGCCCTGTGTGAGAAAATGAACGGTGCTGATCCTATGGTTGTAAGCAGTTTAAATCGGAATATTGATCGGCGATTATTCGTGTTAAGAGGACGTTTTGAAGAACTGCTCAGTGAGTCTCTAACGCGGTTTGTGTTGTGCACGACGGGGATACTATAATCCCATTACCCAGACTTGTCAAATAGTTTGTTGTCCCCAAGCACAGCGATAGAAATCAGATCACGCTTCGCCGATGGGACAAACAGCGGTTTTTTTCAGCTGTCAGGCCTCAGTATGGCTACATCGTCGATAGCATGCACCATCGGCCGTTGGCTGTAGATATCCGAACATGCGCCATGCGCGGTTGGAGACAGTCTTCCCCCGCAGCCTTATCTTCCCCGTCCCTTTCTGATCCTCGAAACAGATATCAGGTCGCTGCCGAACTCTCCTCATAGCAGCGCTGCCGTATTCCATGAATAAGCAAAAGCAGGTTTGTCTCCGCCTTCAGTTTCAAGATGAGCTGTCCGGCATGATTGACGATCCTGCCGGCGATCTGGATCAGTTTCCACCGAAACGTCGCCATCGTGTGGCGGCCCCACGAGGACGGACAAGCAAGGCGCCGAAACCCGAGGAACAGGTTGTACGCTATGACGCCGATGCGAAAATATACGGCATTGGCATGGCTCTGGCCGCAGGGCATCTGGTCCTGGCCGAACCCTGCTTTAAGCTCTTTGTTGTAGTTCTCCGCCTGACCGCGTTGGTTATGCCATGTAAGAACATCAAAGGCGCTTTTTCCCTCCGGCAGGTTTGTGGCCACAGCATAGTGAAAATACTTTTCTCCGTCAAAGAGGTTCTGCTGCTGCCGCTCTTCCCGCTTAACCACGAGCCGGAATGACGTCTCGGTCTTTTCCATGCTGTGTACGGTCTCGGCGAGTTCATACCCCGCGCCCGGAAAAGCCTCTTGCCATGCAGCGTCCGGGATGCTCGCAATAAGCTTTCGAACTGCCGCGTCTTGATCCGCGGTGATGGTCCACAGAACGCCGTCTTCTTCCAGTTCGTTGATCAATGCAGCCTGGTAGGAGGCGCTGTCCGCGCGAAAACGGGCAATGCGTTTGCCTACGGGCATCCGCTGGACGCAATCGAGGTAAAACGCGACATGGCCCGCGCCGGGCGATTCATTGCCCTCTCGAAACTCGTCGTGTACGCAGATGCCGGGCTCGAAAAGATACCCCAGCATCGGCATGTAGCCTTTTTCCCCTTGATAGGTGAAGTGAGCGTCATGCTTTTCCGCCTCGACCTGCATGGCATCCATATCGAGGGTGTAGTCCTTCCGCTCATCACGTCGCAAAAGACGGTGATTAAGGGTGTCCCGGACAGTTCCCAGTCCAAGAAGGCCCGCCTGACCAGTCGTGGGATCGCCCATCCGCCTGAGCCAGTCGCCGACGGTGTCGCTGTCGGGAATGAGATCGCGTCCTACCAGTTTTAAAAGGGGACTTTCCCGCCGAAGCTCCCGCAGGTCTTCCAACCGGCGGCCGCCTGCCTGGAGCAAAAGGACCAGGCTGTCCACGAACGCGGATGCTGCATAACCGCGGTTGCTGCCGGGGCCGGGAAGATACCGGTCGGCCAAATCCCGGAGACCCACACCGTGGTTGTACTCAGCCAGAAGGGCCAAGCCTCCATGCGCAGTCAGTTCCTCGTCCGTTTTTTCTATCTTGAACCCAAAGACCGTTTGTCGTATCATGATCTCACCTTGTTGGTTAAAGGATTGCTTGCAGGCAATCCCTTTATACCCGCTCTCTGAGCGGCCAGCAAGGTTTTTTTATTACTCGATGCTTTTTCTATCGCGGAATTTGGGTCCGGCGCCGCTTCGCGCGACCGTTGCGCAATTGCTATTGCCGGAATGTTCATGTTATAGCAACGGCCGACCTCATTTCAGGGTACCGCCGACGGCCGATAGAGGATCGGAAAGGGATAGGTGGAGATGAGCAGGAGGAGGAAAAAATCTGATCATCGCCGAACGGCAGAAGAGAAAGAGATCGTGGAACGTGCCGGCTAGGAATCGGAATGGTGCATGATAAAGCTGGCCCGTTAGAAGTGTTGTCTGTTGTTACCGTGTACAAAAAAGGGGGGGAGGTATGCTTGGATTCCGGCGGAAAATCAAGGGGCGCGAGGCGTCGTTCGGGAATTTCACCTGCCCGCCGCCCCGGGCCTGTTTTTTTGTACGCGCAGGGCGGCGTGTCATCCAGTCCGGTCAATAGCCGAATATGCCGGTAAAGAAATAAACAACAGCAGCCACGAAGGCGACAATCCGCATCCCTATGCTGATGGGCGCGAAGATGCCTGCCAGTGCGATGATGATCCCCAGAGAGGTTCTGAATACGCTGTCGACTCTCTTTACTTCGTGTTCCATGCTCTGCCCCCTTTTCTCTGAACCGAGGAGACAAGCATAGGCCAGGCTGATTGCATTGTAAAGGTACTTTTCACCAGGACAGGCAATAATTGCGCAGTGCTCCGTCATCGCCTTCGCCGCTTATTTCGCGGCTGAAGGCTACAACTCCCAGGGGTATCCGATGAAGATGTTCGGCGAAGCGCCTTCTTTGCCTGTCGCGGCCGCGCTCAGGCTGCTCAGGTCGGCGTCGAGGATCGGGGTGCGCGGAATAAGGTGGACGTCGGCCACGCCAAGGGCCAGTCCCTTCACGTCGCTGCCGAAAACCATGCCGTATACGTCGGTGTAGCCGCCAGCGATGTTCATGGCGCCGCCCACGAGGCCCAGGCCCATGCCGAGGCCGTCGAGCAGCGAGGCAAACACCGGCTTTTTGCTGGCGAACCCTTCGGCGCGTTCGAGGATGATGCAGTTGGCGACAATCAGCGGGATGAAGGGGCCGAGCGCCTTGTAGACGC
>DAIERH010000286.1 GCA_027346925.1 Geobacter sp. | reverse complement strand
GGGCCGCCGCAAGGCACGGCAGAAGCGCGTTCTTCGCCGGGCGGACCGCCGCGCGGCCCCTGAGGGGTGTCCCGCCTTCGATGATGAACCGGTCCATGGTGCCTCCTCCGGAGGCCACAGTATACGCCGCGAGGCGGGCGGAAGCCGCCTTTCCCCGCTCCTCCGATGACGCCCCAACTGTTACCCTTTCGTGACGCCACTGTTTCCAGGAGGGATCAGCATTCCGGGTGGCCTGAGGCCAAACGCAGTCCCAACCAAGTTTTTACCCATCCGTTGACTGGCATGAGGCTTGCCATACTATGGTATGGTTAGGGCAAAGTCATGCAACAGATTGATGTTGGAGGATTGGCAATGAAATTCGCAGGCAAGAAACGGGGCCGCGCCCCAGCGGGCCTAGTGGGGGGTCTCTTCGTCATCACCGCCCTCTGTTGCATTACCGTCGGCTGGGCCGCGGGCGCAGCTGCGCCTGCGGGGCCATCGGCCGCGCTGAGAATGAGCGAGGGCAATGCCCACCAAGGTCCCCGTTGGATTGCCGATCTCCAGGCATCCCCGGCCGAAAGCGGCCAGGTTGTCACGGTGGAGTGCCCGCCATCCCTGGCCGGCCTCCCCCTGCCGCCCATGCGGGTCACCTTGGAGGGCTGCCGCGACAGCGCCCGGATCGAGGTTTCCCCCCGCCCTGGAGCCCCGTTCATTCCCGTCTATCTGCGTCGAGGATCGGGCCGGCTCCCCATTGGGGTGGCAACCACCACGGACCTCCAGCGCATTTCGTTCCGCGTGCAAGGCGCCTCTGCCGGCGCCCGCCTGCTGCTCGGGCCAGAACTACCGCTCGTCCTGACTTCGGCCGCCTCCGCCGAGGGACAATTTTCATTCAGCGTCACCAATTGGAGCAAAGCGGGCGACGCGATGATTTCGGCCCGCGACAGACAAGGCCAGGAGGTTCCCCTGAGATGGTCCCAGGGCCGCCTGGAGCCCGACGCCTCCGGTTGGGTCTGGCTCGGCCGCCTGCAGGCGGCGGGACGGGCCTCCTTCTCCACCGACGCCTCTCCCGTCACGGTCTACCCCATCACCGTGAAGGCCAGGGTATCTGAAGGCTCCGCCGTCTCCGAGACGTTCTTCTCTCCGGCCACATCGCCGGCTCCTGGCATCGCCGCCCCGGCGAGCCGCACCGAAGCAGCCACCGTCCTTTCGGGTGTAATCAATACCTACTACCCCGTGACCGCTTCGGTCACCGCCGGAGCCACCTCTATTCCGGTGGGCACCCCTTCCGGCGCCCCCACTCCGATTTCGGCGGGCGACGTGTTAATCCTCATGCAGATGCAAAATGCGGCGGTCAACGTGCCGGCAAACCCCACCAGTTCAAATTATGGCGACGGGACAGGCATTGGCTACGGATTTACCAGCAGCACGGCGGGCACCTACGAGTACCTCACGGCGACTGGGCCAGTGACCGGAGGGTCCGTTCCCGTCCAGGGGATGGGTTCCGGCGGCGGTACCCTGAATGCTTACGTTGCCGGAGCCGCCACGGCCTCCCAGGGGCAGCAGACGGCCCAGATCATCCGCGTCCCGCAATATTCGGACGCCAGCATCGGAACAGGCCTCACCTGCTTGGCCTGGAACGGTTCGGTGGGGGGCGTGCTCGCCTTCGACGCGACCAATGCCTTGGACCTGAACGGGGGGATCGTCGCCGTGGATGGCCTGGGCTTTCGCGGTGGTTCCCAGATGCAGCTCAATGGCGGATTGAACCCGACGCCAAGCCCTTACTCCTTTTACCTGACGACACCCACCAACCCTCCGACAGGCTGTTTCGCTATGAAGGGCGAGGGGATCGCAGGAACCCCGAGACTGCTCTCGGGCTCCAATACCTCCGGCAACGATGGATACCCCGGCGGCGACTTTGCGGCAGGCGGCCCCGGGAACGCGGGAGGTGGAGGGAACGACGGCTCGCCCAGCGATAACTCCCAGAATGCGGGCGGCGGCGGCGGAAGCAACGGTGGTCTCGGCGGAGTGGGCGGGGACTCCTGGAGCACCAACCTCTTCGTGGGCGGCAACCCCGGCGGCACGGTGGCTGACTCACCCAGCCTGCTCGCGATGGGCGGCGGCGGGGGAGCGGGCACGCGCAACAACATTACCGCCGGCGGCGATGCCAGCGGGGCAGTCGGCGGCGGCATCGTGATCGTCCGCGCCTTGGCCGTCACCGGTGCGGGCTCCATCACGGCCAACGGCGCCAATGCCCCCACCTCCGAGCAGGATGCGGCGGGCGGCGGCGGAGCGGGCGGAGCCATCTTGGTCAGTTCCGCCACCGGCGACCTGGGCGGTCTCACCGCCACCGCCAACGGCGGCCAGGGAGGTGACGCGTGGCCTCTGCAAGATGGAACCAGCTACCCCGGTAACCGCCACGGTCCCGGCGGCGGAGGCGGTGGCGGAGCCATCTTTCTATCCCAGGTGCCGCTCAGCGCCACGTCCAACGGCGGCGCCAGCGGCACTACCACCACCTCGAACGATCCTTACGGCGCCGATTCGGGGCTGGCGGGCCACATCACCTTCGGCATCAACTCGGGGAGCATCCCGGGCCCAGGCCTTGGCGGAGGAACGACCTACATCACCAAGAGCTCCAGCGCCGGCACCGGCTACGCTTCTCCGGGGCAGACGCTCACCTACACGGTCATCGTGAGCAATCCGACGAGCAGCACCTGGACTAACGTCGCCGTCGCGGATCCGCTTCCTCCCGGAACATCGGCCGTGCCGGGCAGTACCCAGGTCAGCACGACCACGGTCGTCAGTGGAACGTACGCCGACAACTTCGGTGGCGGGAAGGTCTACACGAACTCCTCCGGAAGCCTCACCTGGACACCATCCTGGATCGAAAGCAACGACGGAAGCGGGTCCCCAACAAAGGGATACATTCAAGTCGTGAGTGATTCCCTCAGTCCCAC
>DAIERH010000285.1 GCA_027346925.1 Geobacter sp. | reverse complement strand
ATCTATGGAGGGTGGTTCGAAAAATATCGTCACCTTGTTGTGTGCCAGGGCATCCAGTTCGGACAACGAATTGACGACTTCCGAGAGCATCCCGACCGTCATGACGTTGGCCCCCTCCTCTTCCAGCCTTTCCTTAAGCGTTTGCGGCAACAACTCATGTGCCTTGACATAGTTTACCGCCCAGATAACGCCATCGACGTTGAACTTCTCAATGTTGGATGTCGCAAAATGCATTGCTATGAAGGGTGAATACGTCCAGTCCAGCAGCCTGGTCGGAAGGCCGTAGTGTTGCGCAACCGAAAGCCAGTGCCATAGCGAGTCCCGTTCTACTATGTTCCGGTGGGCGTATTTCTTGAAGTTCCTCAGCAGATGCCTTTCCAGTTCGGCATACCGGCCGCCCAGCCGGATTAAGGTCGTTTCCAGGCGATAGCCGGAGTCCGACAGCCCCCTGAAGGCAAAGCGCGAGCGGAAACGCCCTAAATCCTCGTTCCATGAATCGGCAAAAAGTTCGTTTAGCAGTTCGTCCCAAGAGTTGATCAACACTGTTTCCAAGATACGGCTTCTCCTGATTCGCGTTTATTTGCCTGTCACACCTGAACTGGTTTCTTATACCCCATGTGTGGCCAAATTCAATGTTACAAATGTATCACGCGAATTGGCCTGCCCGGCGGGAGTCTGCCTTGACTGCTGGATTACATGGAGAACAGGTAAAATAACTTTCGCGGGTCATCACGTGCCGACGGGAAAATGTGATACGCTTGAACCGTGTCAACACTTGTTACGAACGGAAAAACGTATGATTTCGAGTGACTTCTTCAGGGAAGCGGTTTCCATCGACCGTATTCGCAGCCACATCCGGGCGCTGGAAGGGGTGCGGCATCCGGTGGCGGCACCCGAGGCGCTGGAGCATGCCGCCGACTACATAACCGAGTCGCTCCGCACCCTGGGCTACGAAATGGACGAACACCATTTCCCGGACAGCGGCCGCACCTTCCGGAACGTCATTGCCACCCGCAGCGGACTCCAGCGTCCCCATGAGCGGGTCGTGGTGCTTGCCCATTACGATACGGTTGCGGGCACGCCGGGGGCCGATGACAACGCCAGCGGGGTTGCGGTACTGCTGGAAACGGCCTCGGCGTTGGCACGGTTCAGTTTTGAGCGGACCATCCACTTCATCGGCGTGAGCCTCGAAGAGAACGCACGGGAAGACGATTCCTGCTCCGGGACAAGGGGAAGCCGGGCGCTGGCGGACCATGCCCGTGAAAACGGCTGGGGCATCGAAGGGGTGGTGGTGCTCGAATCGGTCGCGTACGCCGGGGACAGCGTCGTGCAGACCGTTCCGCCGGGGGTGGCGATCCCGGTCCCCGAGGCCGGGAACTTCATCGCAGTGGTGGGGAACGAACGATCCGGGGAACTGCTGGACGGTTTTGTGCGGGCGGTGGAGCGGTATCGGGCCGATCTTCCCCATGTGGTACTGGCGGTACCCGGAAACGGAGAGATGCTCCCGGACAGCCGGAGGTCGGACCATGCACCCTTCTGGGACAAGGGTTTCAGGGCGGTCATGGTGACCGATACCACGAATTTCCGCAGCCCCCACTACCACCGGCCGACCGACACCCTGGCCACGTTGAATCTGGAGTTTGCCGCAAAGGTATGCTGTGCCACGGCCGGGCTCATCCTTGATATGGCACGGCCCACGTCATGAAAAAGGCCGGCCGGCATCTTCCGGGAGATAGCATATGCACATAGCCGCCCCGTTCCAGGCGCCGGGGGATGAACCCGATCACCCCTACGAGTACCGCATACATCACCGTTTTTCTCCCGAGGTAAACAGGAAATCCCGGCTCCTTGCCGCCATCATCCCGTGCGTTGCCGGGATCGGCTGCATGTATCAGGCCATTGCCACCCTACGTGACAAGCGCAACCATCCCCCTCCCGGCAGGCTGGTGGATATCGACGGTTGTCGGCTGCATGTGCAGACTGCGGGCAGCGGTGGGCCGTCGGTCGTCCTGGAAACGGGCCTCGGGGGGATGTCCTCCGCCTGGGGTTGGGTTCAGCCGGAAACGGCAAAGTTCAGCAGCGTCGTTTCCTATGACCGGGCCGGCCTCGGCTGGAGCGGGCCGGACAAGGCCCCGAAGACGGCCGCACTGGCTGCGCGGCGGCTGCACGGCGTCCTCCTGCGTTCCAGCGTCCCTCCCCCGTACGTGCTCGTAGGTCACTCCATGGGGGGTCTGTTCATCCGGGCCTTTGCCGATCTCTATCCCAACGAGGTGGCCGGGATGGTGCTGCTCGATGCCGCCCATCCCGACCAGCACCTGCGAAGCGCCGCGATCCATACGCATATGAGCTCCGGCTTTCGCTTTCTCAAAGCAGTTCCCCTGTTGGCGCGGCTGGGATACGTCCGCCTCGCCGGGCTCTTCAACGCCTGGGCGGAAGGCTTGCCCCCACGGCAGGCCGCGGAGGCGGAAGCATTCCTCTCCACCTATCGACACCTCAAAACGACGCGTGACGAGTCGCTTGCCTGGAACACCATCTGCGCCGAGGTTCGCGCCGCGAAGTGGCCGGGAGACATCCCTCTGGCCGTAGTGACGGCGGGCAGGGCCGTTTTGCCGGGCCATCCCGAATTGCAAAGGGAACTCGCCGCCCTCTCATCCGACAGCGTCCATTTCGCCGTCAAGGGTGCCGACCATGTGTCGCTCGTCACCCGGCGTGAACATGCCCTGCTGGTGGTCGAGGCGATCCGTCATGTGGTGGAGAGGGTGAATGCCCTTAGGCCGGAAAACAAGCAACTGCCGGTCTTCCCGTGATCCACTGCCCCGCTCTCGGATTCCCGCCGATTGCAGCAGAGACAATGTTACAGTTGTGTAAATGTTTTGTGACTATCTTGAAACCGCGTCGAAATATATCTATAAAGGTTCGATCACATTCCACGTTAG
>DAIERH010000284.1 GCA_027346925.1 Geobacter sp. | reverse complement strand
GCACCGCGCCCTGCCCCCATGTCGGCGGAGCGGCCGGATCCGAGCACCAGCGATGCCCCCTTCCGTCTTTACAATATTGGCAACCATACCCCGGTAGCCCTGCTGGATTTCATCGCGATCCTGGAGGATCTGCTGGCGCGCAAGGCCGACATTGAATGGCTGCCCATGCAGGCCGGGGACGTTATCGCCACTTATGCCGATGTGAGTGAATTGCGGGAGGGGGTGGGTTTTTCCCCCGCCACCCCCTTGCGTGATGGTCTTGCCCGTTTCGTCGACTGGTATCGGAATTATTACGGCGCCTCTTGAAAACAGGTGACTCCGAACCACAGCATGCACAAGTCACCGAATGGGGCTGGTGAAATCTTGCATCCATGTTCTGTTTTGGCTAACGGAAGGGCATTGCGCGTGCGTCGGGAGTAGGGTAAATGGTGGGTCCATATTTCACGACATGCTACAATCGACATGGAAACTGAGTAAGGCGAGCCCAGGCATGCCATGAACGAAGCATTGAAGACGGCGGTATTGGCGATCCTGCGTCCCCTGGTTCGCTATCTGATCGGACAGGGGTGGACCTATGGGGCGCTGACGGACGCCCTCAAGATGGTGTACGTAGCGGAAGCGAGGCGGCATTACGGGAAGGCCGCCGGGCGACCGCTGACGGACAGCCGGGTCAGCCTGCTGACCGGGATCCACCGCAAGGAGGTCAAGCGGCTGCGACTTCTGCTGGAGGAGCACGGCGAGCGGCCGATGTTGCGGCATGGGGCGAATATCGCAGCGCAGGTGGTGGCCGCCTGGGTGTCGATGGCGGAGTATACGGACCCTGCCGGGCAGCCCCGGTCGTTGCCGCTGCGCAGTGTGGCGTCGCCGAGCTTTGAGGGGCTGGCGCGCCGGGTCAAGGCCGACATGCGCCCGCGGGCCATATTGGACGAGTTGGGCCGGGTGGGGGTGGCCCAGGAGCAGGAGGGCGTGGTGCATCTGCTGCGTGCTGCATATATTTCCGATCTGCCGGAAGACCGGGTCGCCTTTTTGGGAGAGAACGTCGGTGACCACCTGCGCAGCGCGGTGCACAACCTGGAAGGAGGGGAGCCCTTTCTGGAGCGGGCGCTGTACTTCGATGCGCTGCCGGCGGCGATGCTGGAAGAGGCGCGGCCGGAAATCTACCGGATGAGCGAGCGCTTGTTGCGCGAGGCCCATCAGCGGCTGAACGCCGCCGAGTCGCCCGAAGGGCCGCAGCGGCGGCTGCGCCTGGGGGTCTATTACTACGAAGAAGACGCCGCGGCGGAACCGGCAGAGGGATCGGCGGCGGAGGACGGGCCGCATGCCTAAGGCCCTGCGTCGGTGGCGCCTAGTCCTGGCCCTGGTCCTGCTGGCGCTGCCCGGGACGGGGGCCTTTTCCGACCCGGCGGGCGGCGGCATCGGGGGGTTGGGCATCCATCCCGGGGGCATCGGCGGCACCGGTATCCATTCCGGGGGCATCGGCGGCACCGGCATCCATCCCGGGGGCATCGGCGGCACCGGCATCACGGCCCTGGGGGTGATCCAGCGCTTCGGCAGCATCTATGTCAACGGTCAGGAATATGTCCTGAGCCCCCAGACCCGCTATAGCGTCGATGGTGCTGCGGGCACGGCAAAAGACCTGCATCTCGGGGACCGCGTCACCGTCCAGGCCGCCGCCAACGGGCAGGCGATCGCCCAGGAGGTACGGGTGGAGCATGCCGTGATCGGCAAAGTGACGGCCGTCGATGCGGCCAAGCGACAACTCACCATTCTCGGCGAGACCATCCAGGCGGGCAAAAGGACCCCCATCACCATGCACGATTCGGGTCAATCCCTGTCCTTCCTGGCCTTGAAGGCCGGTGACGTGGTGTCGGTCAGCGGCCTGGACCGGGGGAATGGTCATTGGCTGGCGACGGCGATCTGTCGTCTCTATCCCGCGGATACCGCACCCGCCCGGGTCCCGTTGCTGCTTCGGGGCGAGGTGAATGCCCTGGATCCGGGTCAGGACACTCTGGAAGTCGGGGCAACGAAACTCCAGGTCAACGGGGCCCTGCTCGGTGCCATCCAGGTGGGGCAATCCGTAGTGGTCAGGGGCGAATACGCCGACGGGGAAACCCGGGTGGAAAACGTGAGCCCCACTGCGCTGGCGGCGCAGGATGTCGGCAACCGGGTGTCTCTGGTGGGGTATCTGGCTCCCGGGAGAGAGGGATGGACCACCCACGGGGTATCCCTGGTGGAGGGCCCCCACACCCACTATGAAAACGGGGATGCCGCAGACCTGCGGGCAGGCAGCATGGTCGCCATCGAGGGAAGAGTCCAGGCACCGGGAGTCGTCCACGCGGAACGCGTCATCTTCCGCGTCAATCCCATGGACTTCGATTTCCCTATCATACCGCGGATGCCGGTGCTCCCTCCGGTATTACATCATCCCGAAATCGAGCGCCCGGAGTTTGGCCCCCCGGAGATCGAGCCCCTGGTGGAAAGGCCGGAACTCCCGGATAACGATTAATCCCAGATCCGGCGGTGATGGTGCTGGTCAGTATTTAGAGCGCCACGAAATTGTGCTGCCGCTGATACCAGTGCCGGTAAGAACGCGCCACTGTAAACAAGCCCGCACCAATGGTCCCGACAAAAAAACCAATAGGCCAATTGGTCCAGTAGGAGAGCGCAATAGCACTCCAGATGCAGCCCTCTGCAAAAATCACGGATAGCACCAGCACTCGCATGGGATTGCCGCTCAACGCCTGGGCGGCGGCCGGCGGGCCGACCAGCAGGGTGAACACCAGAAAGGCCCCCACCACCGGCAAGGCCGTGGCCGTCACCAGGGCCAGCAGGGCCAGGAGGAGCGCCTCCACCAGCGGGAGGTGCCGGCGGTTCCCGGAGAAGGCCTGGCTCACCGACTGGAAGAAGGTCTCCATCGACACCAGCAGTATAGGCCCCGGCG
>DAIERH010000283.1 GCA_027346925.1 Geobacter sp. | reverse complement strand
GACCAGCCGGGCATCGTCTTTCGCGTCACCCGTGAACTGGCCGGCCTGGGGGTCAATATCATGGACCTCAACACCAAACTGATCGGCACGCCCGATGAGCCGGTATACGTGTTGATGCTGGAGGCCGCACTGCCCGTGGGGCAGACGCCGGAGACCCTGGAAGCGCTGCTGGACAACCTGAAAAAGGAACTGAACGTGGAGATCGGCGTGCGCGTCATCACGCCGGTCGCCCTCTGAGCCATGCCGATCCAACCCATCCTGCGCTATCCCCACCCGGTGCTCAAAAAGGTCTGCCACCCGGTGGAGACCATTGACGACGCCATACTCGCCCTGGTCGCGGACCTGATCGATACCATGTCCGCGGGTCCTGGCTCGGTCGGGGTGGCGGCCCCCCAGATCGGCGTCACGTTGCGGGTCTGCGTGGTGGATGTGTCCGCCAGCCACAACGGCAGGGCAAACAATCACGGCCTGCTCCGCATGATCAACCCCTTGATCGTGAGCCGCGTCGGAGCGGCCATCATGCGCGAGGGGTGCATGAGCGTGCCGGACTATACCGGAGACGTGGAGCGCTCCACGGAGATCACGGTACGCTTCCGGGAACCGGACGGCGGCGAACGCGAGATCACTGCCAGCGGCTTCGAGGCGGTGGCCATCCAGCACGAGATGGACCACCTGGACGGCGTGCTGTTCCTGGACCGGATCGCCAGCCTCAAGACCGGACTGTTTCGCAGGAAAAATTACTCGTAGGGACGGCCCGTTGCGGGCGTCTCAACCGCCAGTCACCCCCCACAGACGAGGAAACCATGTCGGACTTATTGACCAAAAAAGAACAGAAGGAACTGCTCAAGATCGCCCGCGATACCGTTGTGGCCGTTGTCACCGACGGCAAGCCCTCTCCCGTGGAGACGGGTTCCCCGGGACTCAACGGCCCAAACGGCTGCTTCGTGACCATCAAGCAGCAGGGTCGGCTGCGCGGCTGTATCGGCAACTTTATCTCCGACCAGCCGATCTACCGGCTGGTGCAGGAAATGGCCCTCTCCGCCGCCACCCGCGATCCGCGCTTCTACCCCATGAAACCCCACGATCTTGAGGAGTTCAAGCTTGAGATCTCGGTGCTCTCCCCTTTGCGGAAGATTCAATCCGTGGAGGAGATCCAGGTCGGACGGCACGGCATCTACATCGTCAAGGGGAGTTACCGCGGGGTGCTGCTGCCCCAGGTGGCCTCGGAATACGGCTGGGACCGGGACACGTTCCTCAGGCACACCTGCCTCAAGGCCGGACTGCCCGAGAACGCCTGGCAGAAGGAGTGCGACATCTTCATCTTCAGCGCACAGGTGTTCGGGGAAGAGTAACGGAACCGATCCCTCCTGGCCTCCCCGCCGAATAGTGATACACTAATGCCCATGAGCCGGATCATCACCATCGCACCCGTGACCCGCATCGAAGGGCACGCCAGCATCACCATCCACCTGGACGACTCGGGACGGGTGGCCGGGGCCCGGCTGCATGTCGGTGAATTCCGCGGCTTCGAGTCCTTCTGCACGGGCCGCCCCTTCTGGGAGATGCCCACCATCACCGCCCGCATCTGCGGCATCTGTCCGGTCAGTCACGCCCTGGCCGCCGCCTTGGCCGGAGACCTGATCATCGGCGCGGCAATCCCCCCCGCTGCACGGAAACTGCGCACCCTCCTCTCCCTGGCTCAACTGATCCTCAGCCATTCCCTGAGCTTTTTCCACCTCTCCCTGCCGGATATCGTGCTCGGCCTGGACAGCGACCCGGCCGAACGCAACATCGCAGGGTTGGCCCGCCGTTTCCCCGATCTGATCCGCAAGGGCATCCGTCTGCGCCAGATCGGCCAGGAGATCGTCAACCTGGTCGCCGGCGGCCAGCTTCACCCGGAATTCATTGTTCCGGGAGGGATGCGCGAACCGTTGAATGCGGAAACACGCGACGCCATAGCGGTGCTGCTGCCCGAAGCGCTGGAACTGGTGCGTTTTAGCCTTGCCCTGTGGCACGAGCACAAAGGGCGCTTCCTGGCGGAGATGGGGGCATGCGGGGATTTTCAGGGTCTGCACCTGGGCCTCGCGGGTGCGGACGGCTGCCTCGACCATTACAACGGCCGGTTGCGGTTCGTGGACCATGCGGGCTCCCTTGTTCGCGAACTGGCACCGGATGCCTATGACGAGGCGATCCGCGAGACGGTTGCAAACGACAGTTACCTTAAGCCGACCTTCTGCACCTTTGCCGAGGACGGCCTGTACCGGGCCGGGCCCCTGGCGCGGCTGAACGTGGCCGATTTCAGCGGTGCGCCCCTGGCAAGCGAAGAACGGAAACAATTGCTTGCCGGACGGCCCGCCGTAAACTCCAGCCCGGACTATCACCATGCCCGCCTCATCGAGATGCTGTACGCCTGCGAGCGGATGGGACTTCTGCTGGCGGACCCGGCGATTGTCGACCCGCACGTGCTGGCCCGGGCCGGCGTCAACCGGCTTGAAGGGGTGGGCGTGACCGAGGCGCCCCGCGGTACCCTGATCCACCACTACCGGGTGGACAAAAACGGCCTCCTCACCAAGGTCAACCTGATCGTGGCCACGGCCCACAACAGCCGGGCCATGGACCATGCCATCACCGCCATCGCCCGCAGGCACATCCGTGGCGACAGGCTCAGCGAGGGTCTGCTCAACCGGGTCGAACACGGCATCCGCCTCTACGACCCCTGCCTCTCCTGCGCCACCCATACGGTCGGCAGGCTGGGGATCGGTGTTACGTTGCAGGCGGCCGACGGCAAGGTGCTGGACAGGGCCGCGATCTGAGACTACTATATTTCGATGGACTTCCCTGCCCCCCCCTTCAAGCTGACAACCTCGTACATCCCCCGCGGCGACCAGCCCCAGGCCATCGCCGAACTGGTGGAGGGGATCGAACGGGGCGACAAACATCAAGTG
>DAIERH010000282.1 GCA_027346925.1 Geobacter sp. | reverse complement strand
CCACCGCCGGGTCGGGCAACGGGTGTACATTGCCTGGTCCCTCTCCGGAACCTATGCCGAGCAGGTGCTGTGCCAGGAATTCCAGACCCATCCCCTGCCCGAGGGGACCAGCTTCGGCCAGGGGGCGGCCATCGGCGTACCCTACGGGGCGGCCTTTCGCGCCCTGTTCCAGCGGGCTCACGCCCTGGCTGGTGAAACCGTGCTGGTACACGGCGCCAGCGGCGGTGTCGGCATCGCGGCGGTGCAACTGGCCCGGGCCGCGGGGCTGACCGTGATCGGCACTGCCGGCTACAAGGAAGGCATGGCCCTGGTCGAGGCCCAGGGGGCGCACCACGTCCTCAACCACCACGTCCCGGGCTATCTGGACAAGCTCTCCGAATTGACCTGCGGCAAGGGGGTTGATATCGTCCTGGAGATGCTGGCCAACGTCAACCTGGACAAGGACCTGGGCATAGTGGCAACGGGCGGCCGGATCGTGGTGATCGGCAGCCGCGGCCGGATCGAGATCGACCCGCGCGGCGCCATGGCCAAGGAGGCGAGCATCCTGGGCATGACCATGTTCAACGCCAGCGAGAAGGAACTGGCCAGCATGCATGCCGCCTTTGCCGCCGGCCTGGCCAACGCCACCCTGCGGCCGGTGATCAGCCGGGAAATCCCGCTGACTGATGCGGCAACGGCCCATCATGCGGTCATGGAAGCCAGCACGTTGGGCAAGATCGTGCTGGTTCCGTAATATCCGCCGCCATAACCCGCCTGCATAAAAGGGCCAGCCAATCGGCTGACCCTTTTATGCAACGTCAATCCACTGAAGGGAATTCCCCCCCTTACTGGTACTGAATGTAAAGCGGCTTGGGGTTCAGCTTGAGCACCTCTTGCGGTGTCAGGAGCGGATCTCCCTTCCTTGTGTCGTTGTGGTAGAAGAGCTTGAAGCCGGTGAATTGTACCGGTTCGGCCACTACGTAGTCCTTGTAGGAGTCGCGTTTGAGCCAGGGGGCGCCCCATCCGTCCATGTTCATGACTACCTGCACCTCGGGGCGCAGCTCGATAGCCTTTGCATTGGTGACGCCGTTTCGCGTGAAGCGGTGCACCGTCAGTACCTTGGGGGGAAGATTGTATTTTTTCACCAGGTCCCTCAGATACCCCGAGACGTAGTTGATATCCGCGGCGTCGTAGGTGCCGATCTTCTTTCCGGGCCGTGCGCCGCTCTTGATCAGGTTGAATTCCGGGTCGATCCCCAGGTGCACATCCGGATTCCTGAGGAGCCACTCGAAATGGGGAAGGATGGAGCGGATATCGTCATGCCCGGTCTGGATGTCTATGAACAGAATGGCGCCAGCCTCCCTCGCCCAGCCGTACACCTGGTTCACGATGGCATCCGGCATGACCATGCGGTATTTGCCGGCCTTGCCCGGCTCTCCCTGGGCAACCACCGCGATAAGGTGGAGGGCCGGCTGCACCGGCAGCGAGGGATCGGCCTTCCCCCAGCGAACCGTCTCCTCCTTCAGTCGGCGCAGCATTTCGTCCCTGGGATACTCGCCCAGCACCCCCATCCGTTTGGAAAGCGGATTACCATAGTAGGCCACGATACGCCTGCCCGGCAGAATGGAGCCCGGTAAAGGACGAGGAAACTTCACCGGCCAGCCGCTCCGCCTGGCGAACTCCGGGTCCTCACCCGCCTTGTACTTCACCTTGGGGGTGGCGCTGCTTCGTGAAGGCTGGATTGCTCCAGCCGGCCTGGCCGCGCTGTAATTCGTCTGTTTCGGGACCATGGTGGAAGGCACCGGGGAAGACGCCTGGGAGGGTGTCCGGTCCGCACAACCCGCCAGGGAGAGGCTCACCAGCGATACGGCCGTCACTACATGAACAAACAACGGGGAGGGGAAGCAAAAACTCTGGCGCATCAATTCATTACTCCATCTGAATGGTCTTTTTAGAAAATAGAACGGCCGGGGCCGATATCGTGATGATATTTCGGCAACCCGGCTGTCTCTGTAAGACCCTGTAGGCTTTCCGCCCCACCCTCGCGGGTGGTTGAGTAGTATCGTCTATCTTCTCGACCGTCATGCTCGCATATCAGCAAAGATATTGTCAACGATTTTTCGCCCCTTGCTGGCATGTACACGGTGCTGTGCTATAGTTTTCCCATCTCCGCTCATTACGCAGGAGGAACACGCCATGTCGCTCCCGCCGCAACTGCGCAAGATATCCTCCACCATCTGGGAACTGCCCACCTCCTACAAGGACGGCATGCTGGTGCCGGCCCGCATCATCGCCACCGAACCGCTCCTGGCCGGCATGGAACACGGCGTCTTCGAACAGACGGCCAACGTGGCCTGCCTGCCCGGTATCCTCAAGTACGCCTACTGCATGCCCGACGGACACTGGGGTTACGGCTTCCCCATCGGCGGGGTAGCGGCCATGGACCCGCACAGCGGCGTGATCTCACCAGGCGGGATCGGCTTCGATATAAACTGCGGCATGCGCCTGGTCCTGACCACCCTCACCGAGGAGGAGGTCAGACCGCGATTGCACCAACTGGTGGACCTGATGTTCAGCCGCATCCCCACCGGGGTGGGCTGCACCGGCTTCGTGCGCTGCTCGCGGGCCGAGTTCCGCCAGGTGATCGAAAAGGGTTCCCGCTGGTGCCTGGACCACGGGTATGCCTGGCCCGAAGACCTGGAAATGACCGAGGAAGGGGGCTGCTTCCCCGGCGCCGATGCGACCACATGCAGCGACAAGGCCATCGAACGCGGCTACGACCAGATCGGCACCCTGGGCTCGGGCAACCACTACTGCGAGATCCAGGTGGCCCGGCCGGAAAACATCTTCGATCAGGAGACGGCCCAGGCCTTCGGCATCACCATCCCCAATCAGGTGGTGGTCATGTTTCACTGCGGCAGCCGCGGCTTTGGCCACCAGGTGGCCACCGACTACCTGCAGGGCTTTCTGAAG
>DAIERH010000281.1 GCA_027346925.1 Geobacter sp. | reverse complement strand
CGTAGGAGGCCGTCACCAGGTCGCGGGCCTCTGAGAATTCGTACTTCCGCTCGGCCTCGGCCACCGGGGCGTACACGTCGCAGTTGCGGATCTTCTCCATCCCCAGCATCTTCGCCTTGAGCCGGAAATACTCCTGGGCCAGGCCGTAGTTGGCCTCGGTGACCTGCATCAGGTGCTCCACCGCCTCGTCCGGAATCTCGTTACCGATGTTGGTGGGCTGGATCGGCGTCTTGTAGCCGCGCAGCTCCATCTCCTGGCCGTGGTCCAGGGCCATGTTGTTGAAGACCGAGCCGAAGACGATCCCGTGCTCGGCGTGCTTCTCCAGGAAGGTGCTGAAGGCCCGGAAGCGCACGTCGGCAGAGGTGTGGTGCAGAAGCGCCAGCAGTTCCTCACCGGTGAACTCCTTTTCCTCGCCGTCCAGTTCCATGCGATAGGCTAGCGACGCGGACAGCTCGTCGAACAGCTTGGTGAAGGCGTTGACGCCGGTCAGGTTCTTGCGGGTCAAGAGCCGCTCCTCGTTCTCCTTGAGGGTGTAGGGGCGGAACTTGCGGATGCCGTTCAGGAAGTGGGTGTAGGGGGCGGCCCCCGGCAGTTGACAGAACGCCTCGAAGCGTCCGTCCTCCAGTTGCATCAGTTCCAGGTCGAAGAACAGGAGCTGCTGGGACAGACGGCTCCCCAGTTCCGAGCAGCGCTGTGCAAGGGCGCGGTTGGTCTCGTTGCCCGAGTCGGCGGCGAACAGCAGGTGGGCGTAGCAGAACGGCTTGGCCATGGTCACCTGCATGGCCTCGTATTCATTCACGGCCGCCAGCAGGGCGAAGTCGTCCAGGCCGGCCACCTTTTCGAAGTAGCGCTCCCGGAACGCGGCGGCAAGGGGCTCGAAGGAGTTGAGGTCGGCCTCCAATTCCGGCGAGTCCGGCGCGGGGTAGAGCAGGGTAGTGTTCCAGGTCAGTTCGGTTTGGGGCATATCGTGGTCTCCAATGGTGGATGTGGATTGAATTGCGTCGCGTGGTGCGGAAAGAGTACTACAGGGTCGGTGTGGCGTCAAGGCGGGTGGGCGTCCATCAGGCGGTCAGGCCACGCCTGCGACTGTTTGCCTGCTCGCGCTGAAACTATTTGTTGTCTCAATGGCAGGCGTCCCCGATCACTGCCAGCGGATGCCGCGCCGGATCGAGCCAGCCCAGCATCCGGAGCATATCCGTTTCATCGGTGGCGATGCACCCCGCCGTGGAGGCCGTGGGACTGTTCCAGATGTGGAAAAAGATGGCGCTCCCAGCCCCGGGGACCGTTGCCCGTGTGTTGTACTCGACAACGATGCCGTACTTGTACAGGTCATCGCCCCGTTTCATGATCTCGTGGGAGAAGCCCGCACCATGCTTTTTATCGGCCAGCGTGTTGTACCGGCCGGACCTGGGATCGTCGATCCAGATCATCTCGGGGGTAAGGACGATGTACGACAGCTTTGTCGCCAACGGCTCATAGCCGAATCCCCTTTCGAGGGGAAATACGCCGGATGGGGTCCTCCCGTCCCCTTCCCGCTTTTCACCCACAGGGGCCAGACCGTTTCTCCCCACCACAACAGGGATCGCGGCACCAACAGGCTGCCAGCCGCGGGTGGTCCGCTCATAGAGGCGGAGCGCCATGCCGGATGGAGCGGCGCCATCCCTGGCCACCACCACTGCCTGCCGGCTCGCCTCGGGGAGCGTGACCCGGCATCTTTCAAACCCCTCCACAGGCGGCGGATGCTGACATCCCGCCAGCAGGAGCAGGCCAAGGAGGGTAACGAATTTCCCAATCTTCATGGCCCACCCCCTCCCGGTTCCGCAGCCCACTCCTTGCCCGTTGTCAGCCGCGCCACCATCATGGCCGCCACGTTGTCACCGGTGGCGTTCAGCAGGGTTGCCAGGGGATCGATGATCACGCTGATGGCCGCCAGCAGGGGGAGTATCTCGGGCGGGAAACCGAACACCGACAGGACCAGCATCTCCCCGATCATGCCGCCGCTGGGGATGGCGCCAACCACCACCCCGACCAGGATGGCGACCGCCGCTGCCATGAGCAGCCGCCCCACGGTCAGTTCCTGGTGGAACAGGCTCATGGCGAACAGCACCTTGAGCACCCCGCCGATCACCGAACCATCCTTGTGCAGGGCTGCCCCCACCGGGATCACCACATCGCAGACATCGACCGGCACCCCCATCTTCGGTGCAGCTTCCAGGTTGACCGGCATGGTGGCCATGCTGGAGCAGGTCCCCAGCGCGGTCAGGGATGGTGCCAGCATATGGGCCCAGAAGCGGCGGACGGCACCAAGGCCTCCGGAGAGGAAGGCATACAGGGAAAAACCGCCGGCAAAGTAGATGGCGGAAAAGAGATAGTAAACGATAAAAACCCTGAAATAAACGGCCCCAAGCGCTTGGCCGGTATCGACCACGGTGGCGGCAAACCATGCCAGGAGCCCCACCGGGGCGGCGTACATGATGTAATCGACCAGGCGGATACAAACCTTGGCGCCGCCGGACAGGAAACGGCCGAATGGTGCCCCGGCCTCCCCGCAGGAACGGGTCGCCAGCCCGACCCCCAGTGAAAACAGGATCAGGGGGAGTATGGAGCGGCGTGACATCAGTTCCGGAAAATCGGCGGCAGTGAAGGCCTTCACCAGCTGCGCCGGAAGCGACGGCACCTCCTGTACCGGCAGGCTTTTCAGGACGATCCCGGCGCCGGGGGTCGGCTGCACCATTACCATGAAGAAGAGCGAACTGACGCTAGCCACGACGCTTGTTGCCAGAAAGACGATGAGCATGGCCCAGGAGACCCGTGACAGCCGTCTGTTGTCGGTACTGGAGGCCATGGCGGAGGAGACCGTGAAAAAAACGAGCGGTACGATGATCATGAAGATCAGGTTGAGAAACAGATCACCCAGAGGGCGAATGGCTTGCGCCGCGTCGGGACTGCAGGAGCCCAGCAGCA
>DAIERH010000280.1 GCA_027346925.1 Geobacter sp. | reverse complement strand
GGCATGGGGGAGCGGATCGAGCTCTCCCACCGCGCCATGACCCGCGACATGTTCTCCCGCGGCTCTGTGCGGGCCGCCAAGTGGGTGGTGTCCCAGAAGCCGGGCTTGTACGACATGCAGGATGTGCTAGGATTGAGATAGGCGCGATGTAGAGCCGGTTTTGCCAAACATCGCTCGAACCGGCGCCGACATTCTCTCGCCCACTCCCGCATCGGAAAGATCGCCCGACCATGGACCCCGTAGCCACCCCCATTCGGCACAGCATCACCTTCAGGATGACGGTGGCGGTCTGCGTCTTCGTGGTCCTGTTCCAGTCGCTGCTGGCCGTCCTGGCCCTGGTGTATTTCAAGCGCGAGTTGCAGCAGGCCATCACGGACCAGCAGTTCACCATGTTGACCGTGATCAGCCAGAACATCGACCAGAAGCTGAGAAGCTCCCAGAGGATCCTCGTCGATGTCTCCGGCCACGTCACCCCGGAGATCATACGGGACAGCGACGCGGCGCAGCGCTTCCTCGATATCCGTCCCGGCACCAAGAGCACCTTCGACAACGGCCTGTTCCTCTTTTCCCGGCAGGGGAGGATCATCGCCGAGTCCCCCTTTCGGCCCGACCGGCGCGGCAGGGACATCTCGTTTCGGGATTACTACAAGAAGACCATGGCCACGGGTCAGCCGGTCATCTCGGAACCCTATGTCTCGACCCACACCCCAGGCGTGCCGGCGGTGATCTTCACCGCGCCGCTGAAAGACCGGGATGGCCGTATCACCGCCATCCTTGCCGGCAGCCTCAACCTGCTGCACAACAACTTCCTGGGAGAACTGGCCGGCACCCGTATCGCCTCCAGCGGCTATCTCTACCTGCTTACCCGCGGCCGGACCATGATCATGCACCCGGACAAGTCCTGGATCATGCAACCGGCCGCCCCGCCGGGGGCGAACCCCTTGCTGGACAGGGCGCTGCAAGGCTTCGAGGGTTCCGGTGAGAGCGTCAATTCCCGGGGGGGGCGGGCGCTGACCTCGTTCAAACATCTGCACGCCGCCGACTGGATCATCGCGGCCAACTACCCCCTGGACGAGGCCTACGCGCCGATCCAGCGCGCCAGGAGCTATCTCGCCCTGGCGCTGATCATCGGCACGGCGGTCATCATAATCGTGGTCAGGCGGATCATGGAGCGCAACACCAGCACCCTGGTGCGCTTCGCCTCCCATGTCAACGCCATTGCGGCCAAGCAGGGGGAGGAGCGGCTGTTCCGCCACGACTCGGACGATGAGATCGGGGTGCTGGTCCGGACCTTCAACGTCATGATCCAGGACGAGGACCGCAAGAGCAGGGAGCTGTTCCACACCAGCACCCATGACGCCCTGACCGGCCTGTTCAACCGGGCCTACTTCGACAGCGAGATGGCGCGCCTGTCCCGCGGACGCCAGACACCGATCTCCGTGGTGATCGCCGACATCGACGGACTCAAGGCCTGCAACGATTCCCGCGGCCATGTGGCAGGAGATGCCCTGATCAAGGCCACGGCCAGGACCCTGACCGAATCCTTCCGCGCCGAGGACGTGCTGGCCCGCATCGGCGGGGACGAGTTCGGCGTGCTCCTGCCCGGGGTGGCGGCGGAGCAGGTGGAGCAGACCCTGGGGCGCCTCAGGCAGGCCGTGGGCAAGATGGAGACGTCGGGCAACGGTTTCCCGCTCTCGGTCTCGTTCGGGAGCGCGACGGCCACAACGCCGGACGGCCTCGCGGAGGCGTTCAAGCTGGCGGATCAGCGCATGTACCGGGAAAAGCGGGCCAAGCTGCCAATCGTATATCGTCCCTGACAGGGACGACACCCCATATGGAAGCATTAATCGATACCAGGAGGAAATTGTGGCAAAGATCAACGACAACTACCTGAAACTGAAAGCCGGTTACCTGTTCCCCGAGATCGGCCGCCGCGTGCGCGCCTTCAGCGAGGCAAACCCCCAGGCCAAGGTCATCCGCCTGGGGATCGGTGACGTCACCCGCCCGCTGGCGCCGGCCTGTATAGAGGCGCTCCACCGGGCCGTTGACGATATGGCATCGGAGAAGACCTTCCGCGGCTACGGCCCGGAGCAGGGATACGACTGGCTGATCGACGCCATCATCGAGAAATCCTACAAGCCGCTCGGCGTGTCACTCCGTACCTCCGAGATGTTCATCTCCGACGGCTCCAAGTGCGACTGCGCCAACATCCTGGACATCTTTGCCCTGGACAACGTGGTGGCCATCGGCGACCCGGTCTATCCGGTCTACAACGACACCAACGTCATGATCGGCCGCACCGGCGAGGCGGACGACAAGGGGTACTACAAGAACATCGTCTACATGCCCTGCAACGAGGCCAACAACTTCATTCCGGCGCTGCCCAAGGAGAAGGTGGACATCATCTACCTCTGCTTCCCCAACAACCCCACCGGCACCGTGGCCACGAAGAGCGAGCTGAAGAAGTGGGTGGACTACGCCAATGCGCATGACGCGGTGATCTTCTTCGACGCCGCCTACGAGGCGTTCATCACGAACCCGGATATCCCGCACTCCATCTACGAGATCGAAGGGGCCAAGAAGTGCGCCATCGAGTTCCGCTCCTTCTCCAAGACCGCCGGCTTCACCGGGGTCCGCTGCGGCCTGGTGGTCGTGCCGGAGGAGGTGACGGGGACAACCGCGACCGGTGAGCGCTACAGCTTCAACAAACTCTGGCTGCGCCGCACCACCACCAAATTCAACGGTGCCTCCTACCCGGTCCAGCGCGCCGCCGCCGCGGTCTACTCCGACCAGGGGTGGAGGGAAACCAAGGAGATCATCGACTACTACATGGAGAACGCCCGCATCATCCGCGAAGGCCTGAGGGAGGCCGGCGTCACCTGCTACGGCGGCGTGGACGCACCGTATATCTGGCTCAAGACGCCTGGCGGCATGAGTTCCTGGGACTTCTTCGACAAGCTGTTGACCGAATGCAAC